>JASLQE010000177.1 GCA_030744635.1 Dehalococcoidia bacterium
CTCACCGCTTACAGCAGGAGGGAGGCGGCTTCAACCAGTCGCAGGATGGCACCGGGCAGGAACCCTATATAGAGGACGCCGATGCTGCACACCACCAAGGCCACATTGACCGGCGCCGATGAAGCCACCGGCTCCTCGCTCGCGGGCTCCTCCATATACATCACCCTGACTATCCGGAGGTAGTAGTAGGCGGCTATGACGGAGTTGAGCAGGGCTATAACCACCAGCCACAACAACCCCTCCTGCACGGCCGAGTTGAATATGTATATCTTGGCCCAAAAACCAGCGGTAACCGGCAGCCCGGTCAGAGATATGAGGCCCAGCGCCAGTGCCGCTGCCAGCAAGGGGGAGCGCCGGGACATGCCCGCATAATCGTTGATAAGGTCGGAGTCCAACCGGTGTGAGATGGCGATGATGGCGATAAAGGCAACCAGGTTGGTGATGCCATAGGCGGCCAGGTAGAACAGGATACCGTTCTGGCCCAGCCCCCCACCCCCGGCGGCACCCAGTGCGGCCAGGCCCAACATGATGTAGCCGGCATGAGCGATGCTGGAGTATCCCAGCAGCCGCTTGATATTCGTCTGCATCAAGGCCACGATATTGCCCAGGGTCATGGTTACCGCACTGAGGACCGCGAACAGCATGGCCCAGTCCTGGCTCAGCCATCCCGGGGAGGGAAAGGCCACGGAGAACACGCGCACCAGCACGGCAAAGCCGGCGGCCTTGCTGGCCACCGAGAGGAAGGCCGTGATGGGCGTGGGGGCACCCTCGTAGACATCCGGCACCCACATCTGGAACGGCACACTGGCAATCTTGAAGCCGAACCCGGCGATTATGAACGCTATGGCCATCAGCAGGGCCGGGTTTTCTGCGGTGCTGCCCATGTCCTTAACGGCGGCGGCAATACCAGCGAGGTGGGTGGTACCGGTGATGCCGAAGGTGAGGGCCAGCCCATATAAAAGCACCGCCGAGGCCACGGCCCCCAGCAGCAGGTATTTCAGCCCCGCCTCCCCGGACTTGGGGTCCCGCAGGAAGCCGGCAAGGGCGTATAGGGAAAGGCTCATAAGCTCCAGGGACACATAGATGGATACTAGCTCTCCCGTAGAGGCCAGGAGCATCATGCCGGTGGTGGCCAGCAGAATAAGGGCATAGTACTCACCCTGGAAGCGGGAGAACCGTGAAGCGTAGTCGGTGGAACCCATCACCACCAGCACGGCCACCCCCGGGAAGAAGAGCTGGAAGAACAGTGAGAAGCGGTCTACCACCAGCATCCCGTTGAGGGCGGTCACCCCGGTCTTGTCCCACAGGCCCACCGCAAACACCATGGCGACCAGAAGGCCAATAACGCTGACGGCAGCCAGGATGCCTTTGCGCTGTACCGCCAGATCCAGCAGTATGACTATAACGGCGAAAGCGGCGAGTGTGATTTCCGGGGAAAGCAGCCACCAGTTCATGGCTTGCCTCCGGCCAGCCCTTCGGGCTGAGCCCCCTCGGCCTGAGCTCGTGGCCAAGGCTCAGGACGAAGCCCGGCAATAGTTAGCAGGCGCTGGGTATCCTGGTGAAGGTCTCCCCAGATGGCGGGCAGGTCTGCTACGGGCACCCAGCGGGCCTCGCCCACATCGCTGGCCGCCTTCAGATCCCCACCCCGGCGCCGTGCCAGGTAGTCAATATAGACCACATGCAGCTCCACCCCTTCCCCCCGCTTTACCACGGTATCAAAGGGGGGCAGGGGCTGCTCCAGGTCAATCTCCAGATTGGTCTCCTCCATTACCTCCCGCCTTATGCCCTCGGCTATGGTCTCCCCCACCTCCAGCCGCCCCCCCGGACAAATCCACCTCCCCTCCCAGAAGCCCCGCCTCTCGGGGACATGCTTTACCAGCAGCACCCGCTCTTGGTCCCGAATCACTGCTCCCACAGCCACCATAATACCTGTCAAACCTAAAAGCCCAGGGCGGGAACGCCCAGCTTTATCACATCGGTCACCACCGCCGGGTAGATGCCGATAACCATTATGGCCGCTACGAAGGTGAAGATGGATACCTTCTCCAGAGCATCGGCATCGGGCACCCCGTCATACTTCTCCAGCGGTTCCGTGTAGAAGGTGCGCTGCAGCATCCACAGAATGTATCCGGCGGTGAGCACGATGGCTACGACCCCCAACACGGTGTAGAGGCGGACGGCCTCAAAGGCGGTGCTGGAGAAGCTGCCCAGGAAGACGATTACCTCGGCAGCGAAGCCACTGGTCCCCGGCAGCCCTAGCGATGCCAGCCCGGCTATGGTGAAAACTACGGCTATTACCGGCATCTGCCGGGCCAGGCCGCCCAGGAAATCCAGATTGCGGTTGTGGGTCTTGTCATACACCAGGCCCACCATAGCGAAGAGAAGGCCGGTAACAAAGCCATGGCTCACCATCTGCAGGGCGGCCCCCGTCATGCTTATGTGGCTGAGGGCGAAAACGCCCAGCAGCACATATCCCATGTGGCTGACGGAGGAGTAGGCTATCATCCGCTTGAGGTCCTTCTGCCTTATGGTTACCGCGGCCCCATAGATGATGCTGACCACGGCCAGGGCGGCGATGTAGGGGGCCAGGTCCCGCGCCACCTGGGGGAATATGCCCACATTGATGCGTATAATGCCGTAGCCGCCCATCTTCAGCAGCACCCCGGCCAGGATGACGCTCACCGCCGTGGGGGCGTCAGTATGGGCATCCGGCAGCCAGGTGTGGAAGGGGAACATGGGCAGCTTCACGGCGAAGGCGAGGAAGATAAACAGGAAGATGGAGGTCAGTGGCAGTACGGTGCTGACCCCGCTGAGGTCCATAGTCGCCAGGTCATGCAGGTTAAAGGTCCCGGTGGAGAAGTACAGGGCCAGAATGCCCGCCAGCATGAAGGCGGAGCCGAAAAGGGTGAACACCACGAATTTTATGGCCGAGTATTCCTTACGCCCGCTACCCCATATGGCGATAAGCAGATACATGGGGACAAGCTCCACCTCCCAAAACAGGAAGAAGAGCAACAGGTCTACGGAGGTGAACACGCCCATGATGCCGGTTTCCAGGAGCAGGAGCCAGATGAAGTACTCCTTCACCCTTAGCTCCACCTTCCACGAAATCAACACTACCAGGAAGCCCAGGAA
>JASLQE010000178.1 GCA_030744635.1 Dehalococcoidia bacterium
GACGTGGACCGGCGCGCAGAGACTCTGCAGAAGGCCCTGGCAGAGTATGGTGTGGAGGCCCGGGTGGTAGCCTGGAATGTGGGTCCTACCGTCACCCAGTACGAGGTGGAGCCGGGTTTTGATATCAAATACAAAGAGGCAAAGGAGAAGGACTCCGACGGCAACCTGCGCATCAGCCGCCAGGAGGTCTCCCGCACCCGGGTCAAAGTGGACCGTATCACCGCCCTGGGCAACGACCTGGCACTGGCGCTGGCCGCCCCCAGCATCCGTATTGAGGCACCCGTGCCCGGCAAGTCCATCGTCGGCATAGAGGTACCCAACTCCAGCCTGGGCGTGGTGCCCCTCAGGACAGTCCTGGAGAGCAGCCAGTTCCAGCGCCTGCGGGGTCGCAGCCGTTTGGCGCTGGCCCTGGGAAAGGGGGCGGGCGGCGAACCCGTGGTTGCTGACTTGACCCGCATGCCCCACATCCTTATCGCCGGGTCCACCGGCAGCGGCAAGTCCGTATGTATCAATTCCTTCATCTCCTGCCTGGCCCTACACAACACACCTGAGGAGTTGCAGATGGTGCTCATCGACCCCAAGCGGGTTGAGTTCACCTACTTCAATACACTGCCGCACCTGGCCATGCGTGTTATCGTAGAACGAGAGAAGGCTATAGAGGCCCTGCGGTGGCTGGCCAAGGAGATGGACGAGCGTTACAAGACCCTGGCCAACGCCGGTACCCGAAACATTGAGGACTACAACCGTTCCCAGCGCCCGGGGTGGCCACTCCCCTACATAGTGCTTTTTGTAGACGAGCTGGCCGACCTTATGACAACAGCTTTTGAAGAGACGGAGAAGAACCTGTGCCGCCTGGCCCAGCTTGCCAGGGCCACTGGCATCCACCTGGTGGTAGCCACCCAGCGCCCCTCGGTGGATGTGGTCACCGGGCTCATCAAGGCCAACTTCCCCACCCGCATCAGCTTCGCCCTCTCCTCACAGATGGACTCCCGCACCATCCTGGACACGGGCGGGGCCGAGAAGCTGCTGGGCCGGGGGGACATGCTCTACCTGCCCACTGATGCCGCCAGACCCAAACGCCTGCAGGGTTGCTTTCTATCCGACTCCGAGATTGAGAGACTGGTGGCCTTCTGGCGGCGGCAGCGAACGGTGGTATACCCCGCACCATCACCAACCCCCTCCGTGGAGCAGCCAACCGAGATCCAGAAGGAGCCGGAGACCCCTGCGGACCCCCTGTTAGAAGCAGCGCGCCGCCTTGCCCGCGAACACCAGCACATCTCCACCTCCTTTTTGCAGCGCCGCCTACAGGTCGGTTCCCCACGGGCGGTAAAACTCATGGAGCTGCTTGAGGAAGAGGGGTCTATTACCGGTGGGAAGAAGACGGAGCCGGAGGAATGAGGATACGCCCCCCCGGCCCCCCTTTACCGGCTGATATGGCCCACCTGATGGCGGTAGCCCTGGGGCAGAGGCCGGCCGATATGGCTGTCACCAACGCCAGCCTGGTGAATGTCTACACCGGGGAGGTGCTCCACGGCCAGGGGATAGCCATAGGCGGGGAGCGTATCGCCTATGTGGGGCCTGACCCATCCCCCTGCATCGGTCCGACCACCACCGTTATTGATGCCGGTGGAAAGTATCTGGTGCCGGGGTTTATAGACTGCCATTCCCACCTGTGCTACCTGGTAACCCCGGACCAGTTCCTGCGCTACGCCATCCCCGCCGGCACCACCACCATCGTCACCGAGACTCTGGAGATAGCCTTTCCCCTGGGCGTGAAGGGGGTGTTGGGCTATCTCTCCGCACTCAGGGGCCAACCTATCAAGCTCCTGGCAACAGCGCCTATATTGTCTACCCCAAGCCCCGCTGCCGAGGCCGGGGCTTACGGCCCACGGGAGGTATCCCGTCTGCTCCGCGAGCCCGATATCCTGGGCCTGGGAGAGACCTACTGGGCGGCGGCCCTCAACGGCAACCAGCGTATCCTGGACATCTTCTCCACGGTGCTGAAGTCGGGCAAGGTCCTGGAGGGCCATAGCGCCGGGGCCAGGGAGCACAAGCTCCAGGCATATATGTCCCTGGGCCTGACCTCCTGCCACGAGGCCACCACCGCCACCGAGGCCCTGGAGCGAGCCCGGGCGGGGGCCTGGACTCTCATCCGGGAGGGCAGTATCCGTAGAGAGCTGGATGAGGTGGCGGCCATCAAGGACACCGGCATAGACACCCGCCTGCTGTGCCTGACCTCTGATGGCGTGGAACCGCCGGAGGCGGTTACACAGGGCCATATGGACTCCCTGGTGCAGCGGGCCATAGACCTGGGGTTCCCCCCCATCACCGCCATTCAGACGGCCACCCTGAACCCAGCCCAGCGCCTGCGGATAGATCACATGGTGGGGGGCATCGCCCCCGGCCGCTATGCTGATATGCTGCTGCTGCCCGACCTGAAACGCATCGGGCCCCAACTTGTCATCAGCAACGGTCGGGTTGTAGCCCAGGAGGGAAAGCTGCGGGTACCACCCCGCCGCCATCGCTTCCCACAGTGGTTCCACATGCACTTCAACTTTACCAAGCCACGGCCCGAGACCTTTGCCATCCCTGCCCCCAACGGACAGCCGCAGGCAACCGTACGCACTATAGACATGGTCACTCCCCTGGTCACCCGGGAGGGGAAGGCCACCCTGCCCGCCCGGGACGGCTACCTCCAGGTGAACGGGGGGCTCATAAAGGCCGCCGTCGTAGAGTGGAAGCACCAGGCGGGAAAGGTGTTCACCGCACCGTTACGGGGCTGGGGTCTGAAGCGAGGGGCAGCCGCCTCCAGCGCCGCCTGGGAAGCCACCGCCATAGTAGCCGTGGGCGCAAACGATACAGACATGGCGCTGGCCGTAGCCCGGGTGATGGAGCTGAAGGGAGGCTCCGTAGTCGTAGTGGACGGGCGGGTGGTGGCCGAGATGCCCCTGCCCATAGCCGGTATCATCTCCCTCCAACCCATTGAGGAGGTGGCCGCCTCACAGGAGCAGTTCAACAGCAGCCTCCACGCGCTGGGGGTATCTTTTCCTAACCCACACCTCTCCCTCGTCACCCTCACCACCGGCGCCATCCCTCACTGCCGTCTCACCGAGTCCGGCCTGGTAAACCTCCGGGATGGAAAAACACTGGGGCTGTCTGTAGAATAGTAATACACCCGGAATCATGGCAAGGGGGAACCATAATGAAGGTCAATACAGTCGACCTTGAGCAACACCGGAATATGCTTGACATATTGGGCAAGATAGCAACCGTCCGGCGGGGTCGCGCCCTCGGTAAAAGCGACGAACTCTACTATTCTTTACAGGCCAAGTACCAGGACCGTCTTCATGAAGCGGCCCAGAAAGGAGAGCCCATAGCCGCACACACGGTAGTGGTACCGGTGGAGATTATGTACGCCATGGACATAGTGCCTATGCACCTGGAGTTCACCGCAAACACCATGGCCATCGCCCTCAAGCAACATGAGGAGATGTTCAGCGCCGCCAAAGCCATGGGCTACACCCCAGAGGTGTGCTCCGCGCACCGCATCCTGGCCGCTATGTTCGCCATGGGCTGGGCACCGGTCCCCAGCACCGTTATCTGGAGCAACCAGGTTTGCGACAACACTGCCAAGTGCGGCGACCAGGTTATGGAAGCCTATCATATCCCCGGCTTTTTTCTGGACCGTCCCTTCCGCTACACATTTAACGAAACAGACTACCTCACCCAGGAGTTATCCGATATGGTGGGGCACCTGGAGGAAATATCCGGGAAACAAATGGACTGGGACAAGTTCGGCGATGTCATG
>JASLQE010000179.1 GCA_030744635.1 Dehalococcoidia bacterium
TTGGTATAGCCGGCACCGCCGTGCACCTGTAGCGCCAGGTCTGTAACCCTCAGTGCCATATCAGTCGTGAACAGCTTAGCCTTCATAGCATGAAAGGGAGGTCCGGGAGGTGCGCTGAGGTGGGCCACGCCGGCCTGGTACAGGGCGGCGTGCCCGGCATCAACCAGGGCGCTCATCTCGCTTACCATAAACTGTACCGCCTGGTAGTTGCCCAAGGGCTGCCCGGCCACGACCCTCTGCTTGCCGTAGCTTATGGACTCCGCCAGTGCCGTCTGGGCCAGGCCCACAGCGATGGCCGAGGCCCCCAGCAGGCCCACCCCGCTCATGGCCCCGAACATGGGCATGTAGCCTCCCTCAGGCCCCACCAGGTTTGCCTTTGGCACCTCGCAGTTGCTCAAAATGACCTCCCCGTTGGAGCTGCCGTTCAAGCCCATGCGGATGTACTTGCGTCCGAAGGAAAGTCCTTGTGTCTCCTTTTCTATGGCCAGAATAGACAAGCTTTGAGGCCCCGGGGCCGGGCTGGTGCGAACCACCGTAAGGTATAGCTCGGCATCATCGGCGGCTGTGATATATACCTTGGTGCCGTTTACCGTATAGCTGTCCCCCTGAGATTGGGCAGTGGTCTGCGCGGCCAGGATATTTGAGCCGCAGTCAGTCTCAGTGGCAGCGAAAGCGGCAAGCTTCTCGCCGCTGGCCAGCATCGGTAGCCACTTCTTCTTCAAGTCCTCCTGGCCCCCCGCAAGCAGCCCCATCTCGCAGAAGTGCTGGGTAACAAACAGCAGCGCGGTGTTGGCGCAGTAGCGGGCCAGCTCTTGAGTGACGATGATGAAGGATACGATATCTGACCCGGCACCCCCATATGCAGGCGGGACCATCATGCCCATCAGGTCGGCCTCGGACAGGGCCTTGAGTCCCTCCCAGGGGAACAGGGTATAGCTGTCCATGTCAGATGCCCTTGGTGAAACATCCATCAGGGCAATCTCTTGCGCCTGGCTCTGCAGCATCTTTTGCTCTTCACTAAATGAAAAGTCCACATCTCCTCCTTTATATCCGTTTCATGGTATTTGTCCACAACTTAACATGGCGGTGGCATCGCTTCAAGGGGTTAGGTCACAAAAAGGGCTGTAGCCTGCGGCTATGTCAGTGGGTGTGGTGAGGAGGCTTCACCAGCATGATTAGAGAGCCCCCGACTACAAAGAGGAAAGCCACCACCAGGAAAACCAGGGAATAGCTCCCGGTCCGGTCAAATATATAACCCGCTAAAAACGGCCCGGTGGCCCCCGCCAGTAGCGAGAGGGCCTGCACAAGTCCTATCATGCTCCCCAATGCCCGGACTCCGAAGTAATATCCCAGAATGCCCACCTGAGGCGCGTTACGTCCCCCATGGAAGGTAGCGAATATGAGGACAAAGAGGAGCAGCACTGAGTAGCTATCTACAAAGAACAAGAATAGTGTGGCCAGTCCCATGCCCACATTGGTCAGGGCCAGACCCCGTTGCCAGCCTATGCGGTCACAGGCAACCCCGATGACGATGCGGCCCGGTATGCTCAGTCCACCCAAGAGCCCCATTGCAGTAGCGGCCAGGGCGGTGGCGATACCTACCGATATGGAAAATGGTATGAGGTGGGCTATCATTATCTGCGTGGGTATCTGGGTCATCATTAGCAGGGGAGCGATAATAAGGAACGCCCTGGTCCTCACCGCACTACCCAGTGTAAACTCCCTTGGCGATGGTGCTACAGTGATGGATGTGCTGTTGTTCTGGCCCTCATCTCCGTAGGGCCGCATGCCCTTGCGCTCCGGGCTGTGCACCAGGAACTGTGCACCGGAGACGATAAGCATCAGAAAACCTATGCCAAGGATAAGGTAGGTCGTCCTCCACCCGTAGCTCTCCACCAGATAGCTGGCCAGTGGTACCATGATAAGTGCCCCCAGCCCCACCCCGGTGCCCATCAGCCCCATAGCCAGCCCCCGCCGCTTCACAAACCAGCGCTGAACGGCGGCACTGGGCACCGCCCAGCAAGACCCGGCCCCCATTCCAGACAGGAAAAGGGCCAGGCGTAACTCCCAAATATTCCCAATGATAGAGGCCAGCATGAACCCGGCCGCCGCCAGTACGCCCCCGACAGACACCACCAGTCTGGGGCCATACCTGTCCCCAAGACGCCCCATGGTAAATGCGGACATGCTGTAGCTTATCAGGAAGGCCGTCATTGCCGAGGAGGTGGTGGCCCGGTTCCAACCGAAGTCAGCCTCCAGAGGGCCTATGAACACGCCAAAGGCATAGAATGCCTCGGCAAGCGTGAATGTAATCAGGAATGAGGCGGCGACAACTATCCAGGCGTAATGGATGCGGCCCGACCCACCCCGGGCCTGTGGTGCGCTACTCACCGAGTAATATGTTGTCTATGAGACGGGTGTTG
>JASLQE010000180.1 GCA_030744635.1 Dehalococcoidia bacterium
CCTATCCCCCCCACCACCTGGTCCCCCCGCTTCCAGTTGGCCAGGTCCCCCTTCTCCGATACCTGGTAGGCACCCAGCACGCTGATATCCAGGTGGCCCCCCCGAATCATACCGAAGGAGG
Organism: Dehalococcoidia bacterium; assembly: GCA_030744635.1. Lineage (GTDB taxonomy): Bacteria > Chloroflexota > Dehalococcoidia > JACVQG01 > JAHKAY01 > JASLQE01. The sequence continues at coordinate 122 of JASLQE010000180.1, forward strand.
TTCCCAGGTCACAGAAACAGGCCCCGGGCACCAGGCTCACCGGCTGGCCGGAGGCATTGATGAGGTCTACATCCCACTGAGATTCGTCCATGAGGATGCCTCCGTAGCCCAGGATGCCTTGCTCCGAATGGAGGAATATATCCTGGTCCGGGGGCAGGAAGCTGCATACCAGGGTGGGCATGCCGAAGCCCAGGTTCACATACATCCCGTCCTTGAGCTCCCGGGCTATTCTGAGGGCGATAAGCTCCCGGCTAAGGCCTGTGTTCATTTCATACCCCCCTACATCTCTCCCCGGACCAGCCAGCGCACCACCTTGGGTGCCTGAACCACCCGGTTTATGAAGATGCCCGGAATATCCACCCGGTTGGGATCGATGGAGCCTGGAGGCACTATCTCCTCCACCTCGGCAATGGTCAGCGTTGCGGCGCAGGCCATTACGATGTTCCGGTTGCCGGCGGCCAGACGGCAGACCACATTGCCGAAGCGGTCGGCCTGGTAGCCCTTGACCAGCGCCACATCGCCCTTGAGGGCAGTCTCCAGCAGGTACTCTTTGCCGTTGAAGGCCCGCTTCTCCTTGCCCTCCTCCACCGGGGTCCCCACGCCCGTGGGCGTATAGAAGGCGCCGATACCCATCCCCCCAGCCCTTATCCTCTCCTCCAACGTGCCGTGGGGCACCGCTTCCGCCTCCAGCTTCCCAGCCCGCACCAGTTTTTCCACCTCTTCGGTTATCTCGGCACGCACCGGGTGGTTGGTAAATCCGGATATGACCTTTCTCGCGCGCCCCTTTTCGGCAAAGGGGAACCACTCCATGGGGTCGTTGCTGACCACGGTCAGGTCTTTGGCACCCTGGGCCAGAAGGGCCTCTATGAGGTTGTAGGGGACGCCGGAACCTCCGAAGCCGCCCACGATGACCACCGAGCCGTCCCGTATCTCCTTGACCGCCTCCCGAGGGGTGGAAAAGACCTTGTCCACTGGGCTCCTCCTGGGGAGGCCCGAGGCCTCCCGCGTAGCTATGCCAAGACCATCCCCGATTCTATGTTTCTCACAGCAAGGGTGTCAACCCCAAGGGGTCACAGGCCGCCAGGCAGCGGTTGTCCTTCTCTCCCATCCACCACCCCCATTCGCCTCTTGCCTTTGGGTATCCGGTCTGTTACAGTCACATTGTGATATATCTGGGGACATCCGGGTACAGCCACCAGGAGTGGGTGGGGACTTTCTATCCACCGGATATGCCCAAGCGTGACTGGCTGTCCCACTATAGCCGGGAGTTCAACGCCTGCGAGCTTGATTTTACCTTCCATACCATCGCTACCCCACAGCTTATGGACTCCCTGGTGCGCAAGTCCAGCCCCGGTTTCCAGTTCACGGTGAAGGCGCACCATAATATGACCCACCTGCAGCGGGGCAATGAGACGGTCTTCCGGGGGTTTCGGCAGTCGGTGCAGCCCCTTAGCAGCAGCGGCAAGCTGGGATGTATCGTGGCCCAGTTCCCTGTCACCTTCAACTTCAGCCGGGAAAACCTGGACTACTTGCTCATGTTCCGGGAGCGCCTGGGGGAGTTGCCCCTGGTTGCCGAGTTCCGCCACGATAGCTGGCTACAGGCTTCGGCGGTAGAGGCGCTGCGCCACAACCGTATCGGCCTGTGCTGGATGGACTCTCCGACTTTCCTGCGGGAGCGCATCTCCCCGGTCCCGGCCAATGATATATTGGCATATGTGCGGTTCCAGGAAGTAACGTCCGCCTACCCCCGGCTACCGGAGATTCAGGAGCTCCCCCAGCGGGTGGAGAAGACTTTTGTTTTCGCTCACAATCGGGTGTGGGGGCAGGCCCTCAAGGCTATCCAGAGGCTCAAGGACTTGCTTAACTGAGGGAGTCCCTCCGCATGAATCGGGAACTGGCGTTCTTCATCCCCGCACTCGGGGTGGTAGTCGCTGACCAGCTCACCAAACTATGGGTCCGCTCCTTTATTCCCATGGGTAATTCCGTGCCCATACTCGGCCCGGTGCGGTTTACCCATGTAGCTAACTCGGGGGCGGTATTCGGACTACCGGCCCACCCTCTGGTCCTTATCGGCCTTATTGTGATAATCATGGCAGTGTTAGTCCTGAGCTACCGTCAGTCCTATTTCGATGGGTGGTTGCTGAGACCGGTGCTGGGGACGCTGCTGGGGGGTGGGGTGGGCAACCTTATCGATAGGCTCCGCCTGGGCTATGTCACCGACTTCGTCGACCTCCAGATATGGCCCGTATTCAACCTGGCCGACTCCATCATTGTGGTGGGGACGGCTACTCTGATATACTCCCTGATTTCCCGCAGGAAATAGCACTATGGGCAGCTTTGTCGCCGCTGAGGGTGGGGAGAGGTTGGACCACTTCCTGGCGGCGGCGGCGGGGGTACCGCGCACCCAGGCGCAGCGTCTGATAGCCGCAGACCGGGTGACGGTGAACGGTGAGGCGGTGCCTCGCCCCGCCCACCGGCTGAAGCCCGGGGACCGGGTGGAGGTGTACCGGCCGGTACCCGCGCCCCCCCAACCAGCCCCCGAACCGGTGCCCCTGCAGGTGGTCTACGATGATGAGCATCTGATTGTGGTGGACAAGCCATCGGGTCTTACGGTGCACCCCGGCCCCGGCCACCTCCAAGGGACCCTGGTAAACGCACTCCTGGCCCGATACCCTGACCTCATAGCGATGGGCAGTAGCCGCCCCGGTATAGTCCACCGCCTGGACAAGGATACCTCCGGCCTGCTGGTAGTGGCCCGCACCGAGCCCGCCCGGCAGCATATCATAGCCCAGCTAAAAGACTACCGAGTGGTGAAACGCTACCTGGCGCTGGTAAAGGGCCGCGTGAAACCGGAAGAGGGAGTTATAGAAGGCCCCATCGCCCGCCATCCCCGCCACCGGCAGCGCATGGCACTGGTGGTAGGGGGCCGGGATGCCCGCACCGTTTACCGCGTGCTGCGCTACCTGAATGGCTGCACCCTGGTGGAGGTCACCCCGGTGACGGGGCGCACCCATCAAATACGGGTACACCTCTCCGCGGCTGGCTACCCGGTGATGGGTGACCGTACTTATGGGGCAGGCTCCCCGCATCTGGCCCGACAGTTCCTGCACGCAACATACCTGCGCCTGCGGCATCCGGCTACGGAGGAAGAGGTTGAGTTCAACTCCCCCCTCCCCCCGGACCTCATGGTAGCCCTGGAGTGCCTATCGCTTCGCAGATAGCCACGCAAGGGCTCAGAGAACGCCGCCGTTTGCCTGCCAGTTCCATTCCTCTTCCGCCCCCTTACGCCACTGAGGTGACCGTAGCCACACATCGTGCCTCTGAGACAGTCTGTAGGGGTGGGGAGTCCGGACACGGCGCAAACCGCGCCGCCGTGTATTGGGGTACTGGGCTTATGCGGCGGCCTCGCTCTCTATCTTGCTCCGGCTCAGTAGGAGTGTGACTATCAGGGCGCTGGCAAAAAGTACCGCCCCCAGCAGGGTAAAGGTACGGTCTATCCCCTGATGGTCGATGATCCAGCCCACAAGGGGGGCGATAACGCTGGCGGACTCAATGCTGCCGAAATAGTATATGCCCAGAAATGAGGAGGCGCGGTGAGCGGGGACTCCCTGCACTACCATAGACTCCAGCACCGGCTGCCGCATATACATGACCAACCCCAGCATAATAGCCAGAGCTAAAAGCCCGAAGCCATAAGGCACAATGGTGAACAGGTATATGATCGGACCGGTAGCCAGGACGGAGAACAGGATAATGGGTTTGCGCCCCAGGCGGTCGGAAAGGGCCCCTCCCACCGGTGCGGCCACCAGGCCCGCACCGTAGATAAGGGCAAGGAAGTACCCAGCATAAGCAGGCGTAATGCCATGCTTGTCAACCAGGAACAGGGTAAATGCGAAGCCGGTGATGCTCATAGTGATTGACTGTGCCAGGATGCCAATACCCACCAGTGGGCCCAAGCGCCGTACCAGGTCTCTCAAGGCGCCCTTCTCGGCTTTTTTTGGTGGAGCGGCACTCACTGCGCCCGGCTGCGGGCGGAGAAGCTTCAGAAACAGCAGCCCAGCCAAAAAGGTAGGTATTGCCAGAATAGCGAAAGGCCCACGCCACCCCAGGGCAATAGGCTCCCTCAGGCCCATTTCCGCCATAAGCCGGCCTATGGCAGTGCTCTCACCACCGGGGATAATGAGTAGGGAAATGGTTACGGCCAAGATGGGGGTGAGGAAGAAGCTAGCGCTGCCTCCCATAAGGTGAAGGCCCAGGGCCCTGCCCAGCCGGTTGCTGGGCACCGCCGCGGAGATAAGGGGTGCGGCTGAGGGGTGGTAAGCTCCGCCTAACAGGCCCAACAGGGCCAGAAGCGCCAAAAGCTGCCAGTAGCTGATGGACAGACCGATGATAAAGGCTACCACCCCAATTCCCATCATCCCCAGGCTCAGGAGCAGTCTCCGGCCCAACCGGTCCGCCAGCCACCCCATGGGCAACTGGGAAAAGCCGTACGGGATGGCGAAGGCGGAGACTATCAGCCCGGCTCGGAAATAGTCCAGCTCAAAGGCATCCCTTATCTGTGGTAATAGGGGTTGGTGGATGGCGGTGGTGAGGTGATGGGCGAAATGGCCTGCCATGAAGATTATAACAATCCTTTTGGCGCCGCTCCGCACAGATGTATTTTGCATTAGTGGTGGTATTGTGCCACAAGCCTGGTCAAAAGGAAAGGCGGAGGAACAAGGTTCGTTTGCCTGCGTCAATTGGTGCATAATCATGTCAGGGAAGATACGCTGGATAATTGGGGTGGTACTGTTGTTGAAAAACAGCTTCAGGCGGGTAACTGTGATTTGAAGGAGGCAGCATGAGCAAAAAGCTTGCCGTCTTGGGCACCGGCGCTATTGGCGGCAGCATCGGGGCAGACCTGACCAGGGCCGGATACGATGTGGCCCTTATTGACCAGTGGCCGGCACATGTGGAGGCGATGAAATCCCAAGGGCTTCGGGTCAGGATGCCGGAAGGAGAGCTCCATCTGCCTGTCCAGGCCGTGCATATCTGCGAGCTGGCTGGCTTGAAGACGCAGTTTGACATCGTGTTCCTGGCGGCCAAGTCCTACGATAGCCGGTGGATGGCGGAGCTGATAAAGCCCTATTTGAAGCCGGATGGAGTGCTGGTCTCCACGCAGAACAGCCTCAATGATGAATGGGTTGCGCCCATCATCGGCCCTGAGCGGGACATCGGTTGTGCCTTGGAGCTCTCCGCAGAGTTATTTGACCCCGGTATAGTCAAGCGCAACACAGACCCGGCCCACACGCGGTTTGTGGTGGGTGAGCTTGACGGCACCATCACCGCCCGGGTCCAGGAGGTGGCACAGATACTCGGCGTTGCGGGCAAGACGGAGGTAACCGCCAATATATGGGGTGCGAAATGGACCAAGCTGACGGTCAACACCATGGTCATGGGTGTAGACTCCATCGGCGGTATCGGCCCCTGGGAGCTTGTCCAGAACACCAAGTATGTCGATTTTTGTGTCAAACTGGGTAGGGAGACTGTAGAGGTGGGCGCTGCGTTAGGACATACATTGGAACCCCTGTTCGGGCTGACCGCAGAGGACTTCCTGGGGTCAACGGATGAAAAGCTGAAAACACTTGTGCTGAAGCTCGCCGGTGATGTGGGCAAGGAGGCACGCTCCTGCGTTCTACAGGACCTGTTGAAGGGGCGGCTGAGCGAGATTAGGCGGCTATCTCAACGGGCTGGTGGCCCGGAAGGGCCGGGATGTCAATGTGCAGACGCCCCTGAATGAGGTGGTAGCAAGCCTTGTCGGACAGATTGAAGACGGGAAGTTACAGATGAACCGTTCCAACCTGGAGATGTTGGACCAGTACCTTTGAAAATGCCCGCCGTTCCTCTCTCCCGCCTTCCGTAAGGCCCGAAGGGGAGACCCATACGAGCGGACAGGGCATTTCGGCACTGGACGGGCACGGCACAATAGCATAAGTTGAGCAGGCTCATACGGTCACGGAGGAGCGCAGCACACCGGGGGGAGTCTGGCTGGAGTTGTGATAGAGACCAAGCCGGCTTGGGTCACAGCGCGGTGGAGTCCAACAGACAAAGGAGAGCATGGCAACCAAAGGCTATATACTGATTGAGACCGCCGTGGGCAAGACCCGGAATGTGGCCACTGCGCTGAAAGCCTTGGCTGAGGTGAAATCAGTGGACCTGGTGACAGGCCCTTATGACATCATTTTGGTTGTGGAGGCCAAAGACTTAAACAGTATCGGCGAGTTTGTCACCGCAAAGGTTCACCCTCTCCCCGGAGTCAACCGCACAGTCACCTGCCTGGCCGTCTGAATAGTCCGGCAGACCCGTGTATCACACCGGCCTATCTCGTAGGTCTTATACCTGGCCGTGTAAACTTAGTAGCCCGGGGCGGCTTCGCTGCCGGTCTGCTATACTGATGTCCATCTGAGACGGCGGCAAAACCACCGCAGCGACGCTGACAGGAGGTCGGGTATGGCACACGGCTACACCGGAAAGATACTCAGGGTTGACCTCTCCTCGGGCAACCTCACTACTGAGGAGCCCCCGGACAGCCTGTACCGCCGCTATTTCGGCGGTGAAGGGTTCATCGGCTACTACCTGCTAAAAGAGCTTCAGCCGGGGGTGGAGCCACTGGGCCCGGACAACAAGCTCATCTTCGCCGCCGGGCCGCTTACGGGGGTGCCAGTGGGGGGCTGCGGACGCCACAGCGTGGGGGCCAAATCACCCCTTACCGGTGCCTTTGGGGAGGCGGAGGCGGGGGGTTACTGGGGGGCGGAGCTCAAGATGGCCGGGTTTGATGCCATCATCGTGGAGGGCAAGGCGGAGGACCCCGTCTATCTTTTCATCCACGATGGCCAGGCAGAGCTACGAGACGCCCGCCCGCTGTGGGGCATGAAGACACTGGAGTGCCAAGAGGCCATCCGGCAGGAGCTGGGAGACCCCGGCGTGAAGGTGGCCCAGATTGGCCCCGCCGGGGAGAACCTGGTGCGCTACGCCTGTATCGTAAATGACCTGGACGCCTTTGCCGGCCGCACCGGCCTGGGGGCGGTGATGGGCTCCAAGAACCTCAAAGCGGTGGCCTGCCGGGGCCGCCAGCGCCTCTCGCTAGCTGACCCTCAGACGGTGATGGCCATCGGACGGTGGGTCAGGGACAATGCCCCGGTCACCAACAAGGCCATGCGGGACCTGGGCACAGCATCGGTGGTGCTGGGCCTCAACCGGCAGGGGGGCCTGCCCACCCACAACTTCCAAATGGGGACCTTCGACGGTGCCGACCGCATCAGCGGCGAGGCCATGAGGGACTCCATCCTGGTGGGAAGGCGGAGCTGCTATGCCTGCCCCGTGCAGTGCAAGCGTGAGGTCAAGGTGGACGACCCTTACCCCGTGGACCCCCGCTACGGCGGGCCAGAGTACGAGACCATCGGCTCCCTGGGCTCCAACTGCGGTATAGATGACCTGCGGATTATCGCCAGGGGCAACGAACTGGTGGCGGCCTACGGGTTGGACAGCATATCCTGCGGCTCGGCCATCGCCTTCGCCATGGAGTGCTTCGAGCGTGGCCTGGTGAACCCTGCCGACACGGGGGGCCTGGACCTGCGTTTCGGCAACGGGGACGCCATGCTGGAGATGGTGGAGCGAATAGCGCTCCGCCAGGGCCTGGGCAACCTGCTGGCCGAGGGCGTGGCCCGGGCCTCCAAGACGATAGGCCCCGGCGCTGAGGAGTTCGCCCTCCATGTCAAGGGCCAGGAGCTTCCCATGCATGAGCCGCGCTGGAAGCAGGGTATGGGCGTGGGCTATGCCATATCCCCCACCGGTGCCGACCACTGCCACAACATCCATGACCCCAACTACAGCGGCATGGGTATACTTATGGAGGACCTGCAGTCCCTGGGCGTATTGGACCCCCTGCCCGTGGATGACCTCTCCACGGCCAAAATGAGGCTGCTCGCCTACCAGTCCCTCTGGATACACTTCATGAACTGCGGCGTATGCTGCTACTTCGTGATGATGTACGGGGGGGTAGGCTTCCAGCGCACGGCTGAGCTGGTTAGCGCCGTCACCGGATGGAACACCAGTGTGTTTGAACTGATGAAGGTGGGGGAGCGCGCCGCTACCGTGGCCCGGGCCTTCAACGTCAGGGAGGGCCTTAGCCCCCTGGACGATACCCTGCCCCGGCGTTTCTTTATCCCTCAGAGTTCAGGGCCTTTAGAGGGTGTCGCTCCTACGGAGGAGGCCGTCAGGAGTGCCACGGACTCCTACTATAACATCATGGGATGGCCCCAGGGCCGCCCCTCCCCCGGCAAGCTGGCGGAACTGAGCCTGGACTGGGTGGTGCCGGTGCTGGAGGGGAAGTAGGGGGTTACTCCTCCGGGGGTGGGGTGTGGGCCTCCTGCCACAGGCGGTCTACCGTGCGGCGCACCACCTCGTAGGAAAAGCCCCGGCGGCTCAGAAAGCCTCCAGCCCTGCGCCGGAAAACCGGGTAGCCCAGGGAGGCCCACCGGGACGCCTTTTTAAGTGCGGCGCGGTAGGCGGCTGCCTCATCATCCAGTCCCCGGGTGGCCTCGACGGCTGCCTCGGGGTCAACCCCCTTGCGGTGTAGCTCACGCTGTAGGAGGCGGGCGCTGCGCGGGCTTGTCCCCTCCCTGGAGTCCCGCCACATGCGTGCGAAGGCGATATCGTCCACCAGGCCCTGCTGGGCCAGCCGCTCTAACTCCGCCTCCACCGCTGTAGCCGGGAACCCCCGGCGCAGCAAGCCCTGTTGCAACTCAGTGCGGCTCCGGGGCCGGTAGGTGAGGAGGCGCAGGGCGGCCACATGGCAGCGGTGTGCCAGGTTGCTCCCCAGCAGGGCGTCTATCTCGGCGTCAGAGAGCTCATTGCCTACCGCCAGGCCCGCAGTCACCTCACCCCCCAGGGCAAAGGCAAAGTGACCGTCCAGGTACACCAGGAAACGCCTGCCCCGACCCCTCCTGAGAGCGGTTACGATGGGCACGGCCCCTCTACGCCGGAGATGTGAGTCTGGTTTTTACCATAGCTGGGGCCCCTGCACAATGATGGACCGGTTGACGGAAGACAGGTTGGAGCAGCCAGTGGCCGCCATGGTGCGGTGCAGCTCCTCGGTCATCTTATCAATCAGAAGCGCCACGGCTTCGGCTCCGCCCGCGCCCATGGCCAGCAGCAGGGGGGCCGCGAAACCCACCGCCCGGGCGCCCAGGGCCACCGCTTTGAGGATATCGTTGCCGGTCTGAAAGCCCGTATCCACCAGCACGGTCACTTTGTCGCCCACGGCATCGGCAATCCGGGGCAGAGCTATCATGGAGGGCACGGTAAAGTCAATGGCGGCATAGCCATGGTTGCTCACTAGTATGGCAGAGGCACCAAGCTCCACCGCTTTCTGGGCATCCCGCACGCCAAGTACGCCCTTGATGATGAACGGCAGTTTGGACTGTGATATTATCTGCCTCAGGTCATCCGTGCGCTGCGGGCCGAAGGTATCTGTCCTACCAACCAGGTCACCCTTCTGAAGGACGCCGTAAAAGTGGTCAATATCCATGCCCACGGCAGCGCATCCCCGGCTCTCGGCCTCGCGGACTTTCTCGTAGATAAGCTCAATGTTCCGGTACGGCTTCACTATTTTGACCACGGGCGCACCCGTGTCTATAGTCTCCTGGAGCTCCCGAGAGCCGCCGATGCCCAGCATCATCATGGCCCCGGCGCCGGCCACCCCGCGGGCGATGTCGGTAAGATCGTTTTCGGACATATCCTCCACCCTGGAGATGGGAGAGCAGAAGATGGGTGCCTTTAGCTGGGTGCCGAAAATATTGAAACCGGTATCCGCCTCCACCGGTTCAAAGTAGTTGGGCTCGAAGAAAAGGGCGTCCAGATACTTGCGGTTGGCCTCCACCTGGGCACCGATGCTGCTCTGAGGCGGGAAGCGCCGGGTCCAGCCCCGCTGTGCCAGGTTCTTCCTGCCCCGGGCATAAATCTGTGCTATGGTGAGCGGTTTTTCCTCCATGGTGGCTCCTTTCTAAACCAGTGAGTCATATCTTATACGAGTGATGAAGTGAAGCCGTCTTACAATCGCAACCGCTCCCACCCGCCCGCGTTATATTTGCGGGGGGTTTCGCCACCCAAGTCCCGTAGATGTGTCTACTGATTGGTGATTGCTGGAGCTACTCCTCGGTCTTGGGCTCCTCAGGGGCGAGGGTCTGGGGGAGGGTGGAGCCGCGGAGTACGTTCTCTATCTCAGCGGCCACAGCGGAGTTGTCCCGCAAAAAGTCCTTGGCATTCTCCCTTCCCTGGCCCAGCTTCACATCCCCGAAGGAGAAGAAGGCGCCGCTCTTCTTGACCGCACCGGTCTCCACACCCAGGTCAATCAGAGCACCCTCCCGGCTTATGCCACGGTCAAACATAATGTCAAATTCGGCGGTGCGGAAGGGAGGGGCTATTTTGTTCTTCACCACCTTGGCCCGCACCCGATTCCCCACCACATCCGAGCCTACTTTAATGGACTCTATCCGCCGGAGATCAATGCGCACCGAACTGTAGAACTTCAGCGCCCGGCCTCCGGGAGTCACCTCCGGATTGCCGAAGAACACCCCCACCTTCTCCCGTAGCTGGTTGATGAATATGACTGCGGTGCGTGACCTGCTGATAGCGGCGCTTAGCTTTCTGAGGGCCTGGGACATCAGCCGGGCCTGAAGGCCCATGCAGGAGTCCCCCATCTCCCCCTCCAGCTCCGCCTTGGGCACCAGGGCGGCCACACTGTCCACCACGACGACATCCACAGCGCCGCTGCGCACCAGGGTCTCGGTTATTTCCAGGGCCTCCTCCCCCGTATCCGGCTGAGAGATGAGCAGGTCGTCCAACTGCACGCCGCAGAGGTTGGCATAGGAAGGGTCCAGGGCGTGTTCGGCGTCGATGTATGCGGCTGTGCCACCCAGCTTCTGGGCCTGGGCTATGATATGCTGGGCCAGGGTGGACTTACCGGAGGACTCGGGGCCGAACACCTCCGTCACCCTGCCCCGGGGGATGCCGCCGGCACCCAGGGCCAGGTCCAGACTGAGGGAACCGGTGGGGATGACCTCCACCATCATGCGGGCGGAGGCCTCTCCCAGCTGCATCACGGCACCTTTGCCAAACTGCCGCTCTATCTGTGCTAAAGCTATCTCTAAAGCCTTGCCCCGTTCCGTCTGTACCATTTTTGACCTCCGTTGGCACCAATTATAGCACACCACACCGGGCTTCAATTTGACACTCTTAAAGCTTGCCATCCCGGTTTTTATGACGGGTGGGTGGGAAGGTGCAGGTTGTCGGCTTGGGGCCGCCCTGCTATATTGGGGGGGATGACTGTAGGGCTGGTCTATCACCCCGTATACCTGGAGCACGATACCGGACACCACCCGGAGCGTGCCTCCCGGCTGGTGGAGATAAAGGCCGCCCTGGAGCGGGAGGGGCTGTGGCCCCGCCTGCACCACCTCTCACCCTGCCCCGCAACCGAGGCTGAGCTTCTCAATGTGCACTCCCCGGAGCACATCCGCTGGGTAGAGGGACATGCGCAGCAGGGTGGCGGCTGGGTGGATATGGATACCATGCTCTCCACCGGCTCTTACCGGGCCGCACTTTTCGCCGCCGGGGGTGCTATCGTAGCCGCGGAGGCGGTGCTAAAGGGCGATGTTTCACAGGCCCTGGCCCTAGTGCGCCCACCGGGGCACCACGCCACCCATGACCAGGCCATGGGCTTTTGCCTGTTCAACAATGTGGCCGTTGCCGCCCATGCCCTCCTGGCTGGTGGGACGGCCCGGCGCATCTTTATCTTTGATTTCGATGCCCACCACGGCAACGGCACTGAGGCCGCTTTCTATGCCGACCCCCGGGTGTTCTTCTTCTCCGTGCACCAGCACCCCCTTTACCCGGGCACCGGTCATGCCGACCACATGGGCGACGGTGAGGGGAGGGGCACCACCATCAATGTGCCCCTGCCCCCGGAGTGCGGCGATGAGGAGCTCCGGCAGGTGTGCGGCCTAATGGCCCAGGCGGCCCGGCGGTTCCGTCCTGATATCATGCTGGTCTCCGCGGGCTACGACGGCCACTGGCTGGACGGTATCTCCCAGCTACAGCTAAGCGTATCCGGCTATGCGCAGATGGCGGAGACCATCAAGGGGGTGGCCGCGGAGGTGTGCGAGGGGAAAGCGGTGTTCCTATTAGAGGGCGGCTACCACGCTGCCGCACTGGCCGCCTCGGTGGTGGCCACCTGCCGGGTGCTGGTGGGAGAGGAGTGGGTAGACCCCCTGGGGCCACCCATGCCCTGCATCCCGCCAGACATCTCATCGCTCTTACATGGGCTTCGCCACATACACGGCCTAGGTGAGGGCGGTTGAAAGTAGTATACTCTTTGGGGGCAAGTCAGGGTTCGTGGAGTGATTCCAGAGAAGCAAAAATTGTTGGCTGTCAGCGTTTT
>JASLQE010000181.1 GCA_030744635.1 Dehalococcoidia bacterium
AAGCTACGGCTGGGGGGTAGGGAAACACCCATCATCAAGCTATCTGGGGACAAGGGGTAGTGGGCAACGCGTTAGACATGCGCGTGGCTATGCTGAGCCTCCATAGCTGTCCTCTGGGGCAACTGGGCACCAGGGATACCGGCGGTATGAATGTATATGTGCGAGAGACGGCACGGGAACTGGCGGCTATGGGGATAGCCGTAGATGTATTCACCCGGCAGCACGAACCCTGCTCACACACGAAGGGCGGTATGGGGGAGGGTGTGCGACTGCTCCACCTGCCCGCCGCCAACGGGGAGACCAAGCTGGGAATGTACCCCTACCTGCCGGATCTGGCCTGTGCCGTACACCGCTTCAGGGAGGAGTGGGGAGTGGACTACCACCTTATTCACAGCCACTACTGGCTGTCCGGCTTCGCTGGCATCATCCTCTCCCGGTGGTGGGGGGTTCCGCATGTCACCGCCCTACACACCTCCGCCCGGGGTAAGAACCACAACCTGGGTTGGGGGGCTGAGACGGAACTGCGCTCAGAGACGGAAGCTGAGGTATTAGAGGCCGCTACTCGTGTCATGGCCGCCTCTCGTCGTGAGAGGACAGAGCTTGTTAAACACTACGGTGTTTCTCTGGATAAAGTGGCGGTGGCCCCCGCCGGTGTAGACATCAATCTGTTTCATCCCCTGCCTCGGGCCGAATCACGGCGCCGTTTAAACATAGACGCCGAGATGGTCATCCTGTTCGTAGGACGGATAGAATCCCCCAAAGGGGTGGATATTCTGCTGAAAGCGGTGGGCATGCTGGAGGGCCGGGAGTATGTGCAAGTGGTGGTTGTCGGCGGGCATCAGGAAGGGGATGACGGGGAGGACAGGCTGCGCCGGATAGCGGAAGACCTTGGCATAGACCGCCAGGTCTCTTTCCGGGGCCCGGTGCCCCAGGCCGACCTGCCCGCCTACTACAGCGCCGCCGATGTCTGCGTGCTCCCCTCCCGATACGAGACCTTCGGCCTGGTCATCCTGGAGTCTCTGGCCTGCGGCACACCCGTAATCGTCACCCGGGAGGGCTGCGCCGAAGAGGTCATCCGGCCCGGGGAGAACGGATGGTTGCTGGACGATGGGCCCAGCGCTTTGCAGCTATCTGGGCTGCTCCGGCCGCTGGTGCAGGCAAGAGGGGATGGAGAGAGGCTACGCAGCAACGCCCGCAGTTCAGTAACCGGCTTCACCTGGGGGTTTACCGCCTCCCGACTGACCCAGGAGTACCGCAGTCTGATATCATAGCCTGCGCTCGTACCACAGCACCGTGCCGGACTGCCGGAAGCCCACAGAATCATAAAGGCTTATCGCACCAGTGTTCTCGGCATCAACCGTCAAATCAACCTGCAGAAAACCTCGCTGCCGCAGGTGGTGAATTCCCTTCAGAAGCAGCGCCCGGCCTACACCTCTCGTCCGGCAGGCGGGGTCTACCCCCAGCATCCATATCTCACCCTTGCCCTGAAGCTCCCTAGTCCAGCAGTAGCCCGCTACCCGTTCGTCTATCAGTGCAAATAAGACCCCTTCCGGACTGCAGCAGTTCAGGCCCAACCGGTAGCCTATCTCCTCCTCCGTGTTGGCTTTGAACCCCCAGCTTCCGGCGAAGGAGAGGTTCTGGATACGCACCAGCTCCGCTTCCTCCCCACTCATAAAGGGTCTGAGCGGTGGCGGGGCCTCCGGCCCGGCCACCTGTTTCCGGCGCAGGCTGAGGCGTAAGAAGCGCCGTACCTGGCTGAAACCCCGCCGCTCCAAAAGCGTCCGGGCCACCCTGTCGGACTCCGCTATGGGGAAGTGCACCGCGATCGCACCTATGGAGGCGGCGTGCTCCGTAGCCCTCTGTAGCAGCAAAGGACCCACCCCGCGACGGTGGCCCGGGAGCACCGCGGCCTCAAGGACTACCCGGCCTATACTCAGCTCCCGGAAGGTATCCAGGTATGCCACAAGCTGGCCATCCCGCTCCGCCAGCAGCAGGTCCTGCAGCGGGGAATAGCCGGGGCGGCCCAACCGTTGCTGTAGGGGCACGGGGAGGAAGCTATCACCACTGAGAGCGGCCATAAGCCGGTCCAGGGCCTTGAAATCGCTGTGTTTGAACTGCCTTATATGCAACATGTTGGTTTTCACATCTCTGCTGAAAGGATGATAAACTGTAATAACAGGGCAAAACAAG
>JASLQE010000182.1 GCA_030744635.1 Dehalococcoidia bacterium
TCTACAGGAGGCCTTTGACGGGATTGGCGATATAGTCGCAGAGGAAGCAATCCGAGCCTTTCTGGACACCGTTTTTGATCCTCAACCATAACCTCCACAATAGTGCGACGCACAGTGCCGCTCATAGATAGCAATAACCGCAACCTCACCGGTGCTGCGCCGGTGGGTAACGGGCCACCGGGCCTCTTCCCAGCACCCGTTGGATCGCACCGGGGGGCCTGCGCCCTGGACATTATCTCGCCGGCGGGCAGTGAGGCAGAAACAGGTTGTTAACGGCCTCTACAGGTAGGTACCGGCACAAGCCATGAAAGTACTGGGCATAGAGACCTCCTGCGACGAGACGGCGGCTGCGGTGGTGGCCGACGGCATCCACCTGCTGTCCGGTGCGGTGGCCTCCCAGGTGGCCATCCACGCCCGCTACGGCGGAGTGGTGCCGGAGGTGGCCTCCCGCCAGCACCTGCTGGCCATCGTCCCCATCCTGCAGCGGGTACTCTCCGGGGCCGGGGCCACCCTGAGTGACATGGACGCCATCGCCGTCACCTTCGGCCCGGGGTTGCCCGGTTCGCTGCTGGTGGGCCTGAATATGGCCAAGGCGCTGGCTGTCTCCCTGGGACTGCCCCTGGTAGGGGTTAACCACCTGGAGTCCCATGTCTACGCCCGGTGGCTGGAGGGGGACCCACCACCCTTCCCTCTCCTATGCCTGCTGGTCTCCGGGGGCCATACGGAGCTGGCCGTCATGCACGGCCACGGGCGGTTCCAGTCCCTGGGCCGCACCCGGGACGACGCCGCCGGGGAGGCCTTTGACAAGGCGGCGCGCTTGCTGGGGCTGGGCTACCCAGGTGGCCCGGCTATCGACCGTGCCGCCCGCCGGGGGCAACCCCGCCACTCCCTACCCCGGGCCTGGCTCCCCGGCAGCCTTGACTTCAGCTTCTCAGGACTCAAGACCGCGCTGTGGCGCTATGTGAACCAGATGGGAGGAGAGCCGGATGACCTGGCAGCCAGCTTCCAGGAAGCGGTGGTGGAGGTGCTGGCGGGAAAGGCAGCCCAGGCAGCGGCCCAGTACCAGGCCCAGGCGATACTGGTGGCGGGGGGAGTGGCCGCCAACCGCCGCCTGAGGCAGGCGGTGACCGCCGCCTCCCCGGTGCCGGTGCTCTTCCCCTCTCCCGCCCTGTGCACCGATAACGCCGCCATGGTGGCTGCCTGCAGCTACTTCATGTTGCGGAGAGGCCACCGGGACGGCCCGGATCTGGACATCTCCCCCAATCTCAAGCTCGGCCTTTCTGTGTCGTGAGTGTGCTCCGATCTGCCCTGGTGACCCGGTTGACCAGGGGCGGATCCGGGTGAAGGTGAGGGCAAAAGGCCACGCACCTGAACCGGGATTTAGCAGGCCGCAGGACACTGGGGGGGGCGGGGGGCTATGCCCCCCAAAGTAATAAATTACGCGGGCGGGTGGTTTGGAACAACCCCAGCCCCCAGGGGACAGCGGGCACAGCAGCGGGTTGGGCAGGGTCCACAGGTTACCCAGCAGGTAGACGGCCCACCTTATCCCCACAGATAACCCGACCACCGCATCGCCCCTATAAGCACTATCAGCACCTCCCCGCGGGCAATAGGTGCCTCCACCAGCCTGTCCCCGTATTTCTGCACCCAATAGCGGTTGAGGGCGGACTGGCCCCACATCATAATGTAGGCGGTTACAGCTATGCCCAGCAGGTCCATCAGCAGGGCATCTCCCCGGCTGATGGTGCCGGTCTGGAACAGGGTCTGTAGCTGCGGTAGCTGCGCCACCAGGAACGCCCCCATGATTATCACCCCACGCACCGGGCTCAGGGTGGTCTCCATTCCGGAGGCCACCAGGAGCTCCCGTATGGCCTTCAGGTGGACATAGGCGATGTAGAGGTTAAGGCCGGGCACCAGCATGCCCAGGGCATGGCGTATGGGGAAGTAGTCCCGCCCCGTCTCCTCTTTCAGGAACTGCCAGGAGATATAGAACCAGTAGTACAGGTAGAACCCATCGGACAGCAGGGCTGCCACACCCACCCGCCTCTCCGCGAGGCGGCGGGCCATCGTACCAGGTTGGTTCTCAGCCACTCAGCCGGTCAGGCCGGTTCAGGCAGGCCTATTTCCCGGGCCACTACATCCCGGTGGAAATCGCCGTCGCCGAAGGTGACCTCGGCTGCCTTGGCCCGGCGATAGTATAGCTGCATATCGTGGTCCTTGGTGAACCCGATACCGCCGTGCACCTGGTGTCCCAAGGCGGTCAGGCGGCGGTAGGCATCGCTGGTCCACGACTTGGCCATGGCCACCTCTTTGGTGGAGGGCAGACCTTCGCTCAGCATCCAGGCCGCCTGATAGGAGATGAACCGGCTGCCGTCCACATCTATGGCCATGTTGGCGCAGTGGTGCTGAATGGCCTGGAATGAGCCGATGGGCCGGCCGAACTGTACCCGCTCCTTGGCGTAGTTGACGGTCATCTCCAGCACCTGCTGGGCACCGCCCACCATCTCCGTGCACTTGGCCACGGCAGCCTTCTGCAGCACGGTCTCCACCACCGGCCAGCCCTTGCCCACCGCTCCCAGCACGGCGCCCTGGCCCACCTTCACTTTGTCAAAGGTCACCTCGCACAGCTTGTCAGAGGCGATGGTCTTGAGCTGAGTTACGCTGATGCCGGCGGCCTTGGGATCCACCAGGAACATCGTAATGCCCTCCGCGCCCTGGCCGCCGGTGCGGGCCACCACCACCATAACATCGGCCACATTGGCATCGGGGACGAAGAGCTTGGTGCCGCTGATGACATATCCATCCCCTTCGACGGTGGCGGTTACCTGAATGTCTTTGGCGTTATAGCTGGCGCTGGGTTCGGTGAGGGCCAGGGTAGCAATAAGCTTGCCCTGTGAGATTTCCC
>JASLQE010000183.1 GCA_030744635.1 Dehalococcoidia bacterium
CTACCCCCCAGCCGTAGCTTGTATGTCTCAGCCCCGCCGAGAAAGTCGAACACCCGCTTCCCCTGTTGGATAGCCTCCTGTAATGCCAGCACCTTGCTCATGAGGCCGGGTGCCAGGGCGCTGAACTGGGGATCATACCCGTTGTTGTAAAGGTACAGGGTGTCCCGGTAGTCAAAGCACAGGGCCGCCGCCACCGGGTGTTCATTCACCTCCAGAAAGTAGAGCCTGAGGTGACCCCTATCCTCCATCTTTCCCATCATAGTGCGGAAGAACGACTCCCGCTGGGGCGTGAGGAACTCCTCTTTATCCGCCCTGCTGGCCCGAAACATGAAGAAGAACTGCTCCAACCGGAACGGGGTTGCTTGGCTTACAGTGAAGCTAATCCCATCTGCCCCGTAAAGGCGGCGCAGCTTGCGGCGTACCTCGTGGCGGTCCTTGCCGCTGAGGCTCTGCAGGTAGTCTTCCCATGTTGTGGGCAGTTCCAGGGATACCGCCGTCCGCATCTCCCGCTGGGTGATGGCGTAGCCCTGCTGCTGGGCCAGGGGTGCCAGATGGCTCAGCAGAGATGACTGGGGTAGGAGTGGCCCGAAACGGAATCCGGTGCCGTGGCGGCCCATGTATTCCAACATAGCGGAGGCCACCCCCTTCTCTTCCCCCCGGCGCACGGCGATATCGGCGTAGTCACAGAGGTCGTTGTCCGCCGCCAGGCAGAATATTTGGTCCCTTTTAACCAGAGGGGCCACCGCCGCCAGCTTTCCCCCACGCCGTATCGAGAGCAGCCGGAGTTCGCCATCGCCAAGCTGGCCCCACCAGGCACCCACCCAGAAGGGAGTGAAAAATATATGATCCAGCACCGATTCGCCCAGTAGCTCCAGCCACTCCTCTTCCAGGGCTACGAAGTCAACCTCCTCTACACCATAAGCGGAGGCGGGGAAGTTTGGGAAAGAAGGAGAGGCTGGGTTAGTTACGGCTCCACCCCCTGAGGCTTCACTAAAGTCATAGCCAGACATTATACCATGTTGGGGGTACGAGGTGCCGGGCGCTGTAGTCCATACGCTGCCGGCGGCAGCAAAGAGGTGGAGGAAGGTACGGTTGTGTCGCTATACCGCCCCCATGGCGGGTGCCGCTTTCCAGTGCACGACATGCTATAATAGCTTCACCGGAGAAGGGGTTGGATTCAATAATGGACAAGCTACTACGCTGGGCGCTGGTGTTATTTGCGGTGAGCCTTCTGAGCACAGCCGTGGCCGGTTGCACCCAGGGCGCATCCCCTGACGCCAGCGATTCAGAGCAGTTCTCGTTACTCAGCGAGGTGAGGGGCATCCTGCACAGCTCCTACGTGGAACCGGAAAAACTGGACGACACTGCACTGGAGCGTGGCGCCATCCGCGGCATGCTGGAAGCCCTGGATGACCCCTATACCTCATACCTTGACCCTCACGGCTACGAGATGGAGCTGGCCTCTCTGGAAGGTAAATTCGAGGGCATAGGTGCCTATGTGGCCATGAGGGAGGGAGAGCTGGTTATCCTCTCTCCTATTTCGGATACTCCGGCGGAAAAAGCAGGTCTGCGCCCCGGTGACCGTATAGTGGAGGTGGACGGCGAACCTACCGCCGGCCTCAGCCTCAATGAGGCGGTGCTTCGCATACGGGGCCCCCAGGGCACCGATGTGAAGCTGCTTATCCTCCATGAGGGGGACAAAGAGCCGGTATTACTGACCATCACCCGGGGTGAAATACCCTTGGTGAGTGTGGGGCATCGCATGGAGGGTGAGATGGGCTACATCCAGATTTTCCACTTCACCCAACGCACTGCGCAGGAGTTTAAAAAATCCCTGGCCTCATTGATGGACGATGGTGCACAGGGGCTGGTGCTGGACCTGCGCAATAACCCCGGAGGGCTGCTCTCCTCTGTAGTGGATGTGGCAGACGAGCTGTTGGACGAAGGGATAGTGCTTATTGAGGTGGACAATCAGGGCCAGCGTAAGACATGGGGCTCCAACAGCGACGGGCTGGCCACAACGCTACCCACGGTGGTGCTGGTGAACAGCTTCAGCGCCAGCGGCAGCGAGGTGCTATCCGGTGCCCTGCAGGACCGGGACAGGGCCACCATAATTGGCGAGGTCACCTTCGGCAAAGGCAGCGTTAACACCATTCACCGCCTCTCTGACAACTCCGCCCTCTACCTCACCAGCGCTCGCTGGTTAACACCCCTGGAGCGGCCCATAGAAGGGAATGGACTTACCCCGGATGTGCTCTTTGAGTCTCCTGATGAAGAGGAGCAAGACCAGAATGAGGGCGAGGGTGGCCCGGATGAGGGTCTGGAGAGGGCACTAGAGTACCTGCGTCAGGGCAAAGCTCAACCCGCAACGCCAGCCCTGGGGGCGGGATAGACAGTAAGCGCAGTGCCGTGAGCAAGGCTAAGGGCAGTGTGGCCCCGGGGACCGTCTCCGTAAACCGCAAAGCATTCCATGACTATCTCATCCTGGAGAAGGCGGTGGCCGGGTTGGTACTCACTGGCACAGAGGTAAAGTCACTTCGGGAGGGGCGGATCAGCATTAGGGAGGCCTATGTCCGTCCTCAGGATGATGAGTTGTGGCTGGTGGGGGCGCACATCCCCCCGTACTCCGCCGGTGGCCCCTATAACCACGACCCCACCCGCAGCCGCAAGCTGCTGCTACAGCGTAAGGAGATTGACCGGCTGACCGACATCACCACCCCCAAGGGGCGTACGCTGGTGCCCCTGCGGGTTTTCTTCAGGCGTGGCTGGGCCAAGTTAGAAATAGGGGTTGGCCAAGGTAAGAGGCAGTACGATAAGCGCCAGACCATAAAGGACAGGGATACCGCCCGGGAGATAGACCGGGCAGTCAAGGGTCACTCCGGGCGCAGATGAGTAGGGGGCTGTCAGAAGCGAATCCTAGGGAGGCTGGTTTGAGAACCTTAGTTGTTGGCCCTTATGGCAGTTATGGGCGCCACGATGGTAGCGTGTGGCACGGCTACACCAAGCCCAATAGCGCCTCCAACCACGGCTATCGCCATCCCAGTACCAACGGCTACCCCAACTCCAACGCCGTCAACTTCAACACCCGTGCCGACACCCACTCCAACCCAAGCAACTGTGTCCACACTAAACTTTACGCCCACACCGATACTCGCTCCAACTGCAATCTCAACTTCTACCCCTACACCTACGGTGACTCCCACACTTTACTCAGTGATAATAGATAATAGAGGATGTTCGTGCTGCTGTGGTCAAGATTGAGTCTTCAGCAGGGGTGGTGACTGGCTTTGTCATTGATTCGGGCTGGTGGGAACAGCAAGGTCTGTTTGACACAGTGTGCCACCCCGTGCGGCGTGATATAATAGTTACATGGGGACGAGTGGCTTTGACAGGGGTTGAGGACCAGGAGAGGCAAGCCGAGGTGCCGTTACCTCGTAAAACCGGCGGCAAAAAAAGTAACTGGCAACAAAAGTTACGCTTTAGCTGCCTAAAAGCAGGTAGCTACACCCACTCCAGCCTCCCCCCGGCGGGAGGGAGATGGGTGACGAAAAGCCGGGGCGCTTCCGTCCTGACGCCGATGCGGGCGGCCTAAGACATTTCGGCTGGCCTTGGTGGACTGGGCCGGTTGAGGCCACCGGGGCAAGGAATTAAAAGGCCGGCTAAGCTTGTAGTCACCTCTTGGGGAGCAATTCTTGGACGGGGAGTTCGACCCTCCCCCGTCTCCACCAGAAACACAGACGGGCCTCCGGGTCATCATCCGGAGGCTCGTTGACCAGCACCACACCGGAGCCTTCCCGAGTAACTGCTACCTGGAACACCGGCCTGAAAGAGGGCTTGGGCTTCACCGCCACGATAGACCGGTCCTCTTTGGCATCCACATAGACCGCATCCAGCATGGTGAGCAGCAGTCTCCGCCTCTCCTCCAGACCAGCACCGGCCCATAGCTTGG
>JASLQE010000184.1 GCA_030744635.1 Dehalococcoidia bacterium
CAGTATTGACAGGTGGTCCGAACGGAAAACGAACGACTTGAAGTACTGAATGAGGACCAGGCACAGAAAGGTCAGGGCCTGGGCCTCTATCAGGCCCCTGCCCCCATTTAGCGCCCCGATGAAGATATACAGGTTGACCAATCCTGACCAGACCCCACCCAGAGCCACCAGGACCAGATCGGGCGGTTCCAGCACCGGTTTCCTGGCATCACGGGGGGGGCGCTGCATTATATCCGGGTCAGAGGGGTCCACAGCCAGGGCCAGGGCGGGCAGGCCATCGGTGACCAGGTTGATAAACAGTAGCTGGATGGCGGTCAGGGGCAGCGGCAGGTTGAGCAGTACCGCCCCCATCACAAGCAGCAGCTCCCCCAGATTCGTGGAGAACATATACATGAGGAACTTGCGGATGTTGGCGAAGATGGTCCGCCCCTCCTCCACTGCGGCGACGATGGAGGCAAAGTTGTCATCGGTGAGAATCATATCGGAGGCTTCTTTGGATACATCGGTACCGGTAATGCCCATGGCCACGCCTATGTCCGCTTTTTTCAAAGCGGGGGCATCGTTAACGCCGTCCCCCGTCATGGCGACCAAATGTCCCTGCTGGGTGAGGGCGCTTACGATGCGGAACTTGTGGGCCGGGGACACCCGGGCGTATACCTCCGTGCGTTGCACCGCCTCTCCCAGCTCCTCGTCGGTCATCCTCTCTATCTCGTTGCCGCTCAGGACCACATCGCTCTTGAGCAGCCCCAACTCCTGGGCGATGGCGGAGGCGGTAAGCTGATGGTCGCCGGTTATCATTACCGACTTGATACCGGCAGTATCGCACTGGGCGATTGCGGCCTTCGCCTCTTGCCGAGGCGGATCCATCATTCCCACCAGGCCCGCAAAGACCAGGCCCTCCTCCCCCCGCTCATCCCCGTTCAAGGGCTTGTAGGCCAGGGCCAGCACCCTCAGGGCATTGCGGGCCATGTCCTGGTTGACGCTGAGGATGGCTTCTTGCCCGGCGGTCTCCAGGGGCCTCACCTCCCCATCCTCGTAAATATGGGAACAGGCATCCAGAATGACCTCGGTGGCCCCCTTGGACATGGCCATACGCCCCTCAGGGGAGGCGTGGACTGTCGTCATGCGCCTGCTTTCCGAGGAGAATGGGACCTCGTCCGTTCGCACCCACTGGCCTCGCAGGGCTTCAGGGTCAATTCCGGACTTGGCCGCCGCCACCACCAGAGCGCCTTCAGTGGGGTCGCCGCTGACGGTCCAGGAGTCGTTGTCCTGTCTCAGGGAGCTATCGTTGCACAGGGCACCGATACGGAGCAGCATGCCCAGGTGAGCGTCGTCCAGGGAAACGGGCTGCCCGTTCCGGAGGAACTGACCCAGGGGCTCATACCCGGTCCCGGTGACCTCCACCACAGCGCCGCTAACATATAGCTGGCGCACCGTCATCTGGTCCTGGGTCAGGGTGCCCGTTTTATCGGAGCAGATAACAGTGGTGGAGCCCAGCGTCTCCACCGCGGGCAGCCGGCGCACCAGGGCATGGCGCTTGACCATTCGCTGTACGCCCAGGGCAAGGGATATAGTGACCACCGCCGGCAGGGCCTCCGGCACAGCCGCTACGGCCAGGCTCACCGCCCAGATGAACATCTCCAGCACATCCTCGCCCCGCAAAAGGCCCAGGCCGAATACAACGCCGACGATGCTGAACGCCGCTACGCCTATCCACCGCCCCAACCGGTCCAGGCTCTGTTGCAGCGGTGTCTGGCGCGTCTCCACGGTCTGGAGCATGCCGGCTATCTGACCGAAATGGGTTTGCATCCCGGTAACGACCACCACACCTCGTCCGCGCCCATATACCACCGATGTGCCCATGAAAGCCATGTTGTTGCGCTCCGCCACCGGGTGGTCCCCGGATGACAGAGCGGTAACCGCCTTCCCCACGGGCACCGATTCCCCAGTCAGCGATGCTTCATCAGCCCTGAGGTTGGCGACCTCCATCAGGCGCATGTCTGCGGGCACCCGGTCCCCGGTGAGAAGCACCAACACATCCCCCGGCACCAGCTTCTGGGCGTCTATCTCCTGCTCCTTGCCGTCCCGGATAACCGTTGCGGAAGGGGCCGCCATGCGGGCCAGGGCCTCTATCGCCCGCTCAGCCCGGTACTCCTGGGCGAAGCCCAGCCCGGCGGCAAAGACAACGATGACGAGGATAAGGGCCGCCTCCAGGGTATCCCCCAGGATGGCCGAAGCAACCACGGCAAAGAGAAGGATGATGATAAGGAAGCTCTTAAACTGCTCCAGGAAAAGAATGATGGGGGACTGCCGCTTCTGCTCCTTTAGTGCGTTGGGGCCGAAGCGGGCGAGCCTCTCCTGTGCCTCGGGGGCGGTAAGCCCCTGGGGTTGGGAATCCAGCCGGCTGAGACCCTCTTCAACTGTCAGGGTATGCCAGGCCGTCTCCATATGTTAGGTATATCTCATTAGCAGCAGTATATGGAAGACTATCAGAGCCAGGATGGTGGCCGGCACCGCTCGCAAGAGGTAGTAGCCCCAGGAGATCTTGATGCCCATCCGCTCCGCCACCCCCAGCCCCACCACATTGGCCGAGGCACCTATGGGGGTAGCGTTGCCGCCTATATCCGCACCCAGAGCCAGGGTCCAACTCAGGGTCTCCTGGTCCATCCCCAGGGTAGCGGACATCCCCCGGATAACGGGCACCATAGCGGCGGCAAAGGGGATGTTGTCTACGATGGCCGAGGCGAAGGCGGAGAACCACAGGATGAAGGCTATGGCTAGGGCTAGCTCGCCCCCGGTGGCGTCGCCGATGGAGTCGGCCACCATCTGTAGTACATGTGTCTCCTCCAGCCCCCCCACCACCACGAACAGGCCCAGAAAAAAGAGCAGGGTGGGCCAGTCCACCTCGTGGAACACCTCAGGCAGTCGCCGCCAGGCGGCGATGAAGGTAAGCACCGCTGCGGTGATACCCACCACATGGATGGGCTGCCCCAGGGCGTGGTGGCTCACCAGGAAGGCGATGATGATAAGGAATATCACCACCCCCTTTGAGAAGAGGGGCCGGTCGGTGATGGCCTGTCGGGGCTCGGGGTAATCCGCCGAGGTGGCGGCAGCGGCCAGCAGGTGACGCTGGGTGAAGTAGAGAAAGCCCATACCCACCAGCAGCCCCACCCAGGCGATGGGTCCGGTGTTGGTGGCGAAGTCCATGAAGCTATAGCCGAAGGCGGTGCCGATTATGACATTGGGGGGGTCGCCGGACATTGTGGCCGCCCCCCCGGTGTTGGCGGCGAAGATAAGGGCGATGATAAACGGCATGGGCTTGAAGCCCATCAGATAGGAAAGCTCTATGACCACCGCAGCCATGAACAGCAGCACGGTGATGCTATCAATGAACATGGCCAGGAACCCGGAGAGGACCATGAAGGAGATGAAGATGGCCGTGGTGTTGTAGTGGGCCAGCCGGGCCACATACAGGCAAAGCCAGCGGAAAAAGCCGGATAGGCCCAGCCCAGCCACCATCACCATCATACCGCCCAGGAAGATGATGGTCTCCCAGTTTATGCTGTTGAAGGTGGCTGCTGGGCTGCGCAGCACTATAATGGCGGTGAGGAGGGCACTGCCCAGGGCAGCCCAGGTGCGGTGTATGCGTCCGCTGACGATAACGGCGAACATAGCCACAAATATGGCTATCGCCGTAATTCGGGCAAGGTCCATCTAAAGGACGCCCAAGACGAGGGTCAGTAAGGCACCGCCGGCCACCGCTGAGGCCACCTGGCCGGCGGTGTTGGCCCCCACGGCGTGCATCAGCAGATGGTTGTGGGGGTCAGCCTGAAGCCCCACCTTTTGTACAACGCGGGCCGACATGGGAAAGGCGGAAATCCCTGCGGCACCGATGAGGGGATTCACCCGCCTCCCTGAGAGGTGGCACATAACCTTGCCGAACACCACTCCGGCCGCGGTACCTATAGAGAAAGCCAGAATGCCCATTATGAAGATAAGGATGGTGTCTGTGCGCAGGAATGTGGTAGCAGTCATGGTGGAGCCTACCGTTATCCCCAACAATATGGTAACGATGTTTACCATCTCGTTCTCAGCGGTGCTGGCCAGGCGTGGGACTACGCCGGACTCCCGCATCAAGTTGCCGAACATGAGCATGCCGATTAGGGGAGTGGCCTTGGGGGTCAGCAGCCCGGTGACTACTATGGCCGCCAGGGGGAACAGGATTTTAGTAGTCTTGGAGACGGACCGAGAGCCGGTGCTCATCCTTATCTTTCTTTCCGCATTGGTGGTAAGGAGCTTCATAATAGGGGGCTGAATAATGGGCACCAGCGCCATGTAGGAGTAAGCTGCCACAGCCACTGGTCCGAGCAGGTTAGGGGCCAGAATGGAGGCCACATATATAGATGTCGGGCCGTCCGCAGAGCCGATGATGCCGATGGAAGCGGCCTCGTTCAAAGGAAATCCCAGAGCCAGGGCTAACAGCATAGTGCCAAAGATGCCGAACTGAGCGGCAGCCCCCAGCAACACCGTAAGGGGCCTTTCCAGCAAGGCCCCGAAGTCTATCATGGCCCCGATGCCGATAAAGATGAGCAGCGGGAAAAGTTCCGTTTTCAGCCCTGCCTGCTTCAGCAGCCAGAATATGCCCTCCCCCTCATCGTGCATGCCGCTCAGGGGGATGTTGGCCAGGATAATCCCGAGGCCGATGGGCAGCAGCAGCACCGGCTCCATTCCCTTTTTAATGGCCAGATAGATAAGAACACCGCCGATGAGCATCATCAACGCCTGGCCGGGGGTGAAGTTAGCCAGGCCGCTGAGGACTTCCTCCCATAGCATAGATGCTACTCCTCTTCCGACCCCGGCTTGAAGACACGGCCTAATACCGTCATGAACAGAATAAGCACAATGAGAACGGAGAAAACGACGGCCATGCCCGCCCATGTTACAAACAGTCCCTGGCCCATGTCCCCGCTCACGACAGGTAGTTGGAATAAAGCTGTAAAAGTAACTGCTGAAAAATCCATGCTGTCCAAGCATGTAATTCTAAGTCCCCCTGCACCTGGTGTCAACGCAACCCAACAGGGCGATGGCAATGGTATGCTACAATAGCTTGGTGCTCTACAGCCTGAGGGTGTTGAAACACCGGGACTTCCGCCTGCTCACACTATCTACTTTCCTGCTATATGCTGCCCGCTGGACGGAGGTGGTGGTGTTAGGGTGGCTGGTGTTGGAGCTGACCAACTCCCCCTTCCTGGTGGGGCTGGCTGCCTCCTTCCGTTTTGTAGGCTGGGGCCTGGGACCGCTGGGGGGCGCTATCTCGGACCGTATGGAACGCCGCCGCCTGCTGCTTGCCGCTCAGACTGTGAACTCGGCCACGGCGCTGGGCCTGCTGGTCTTGATGGTATCGGGATGGCTGCAGGTGTGGCAGCTGTTTGTGGCCATATTGGTCCTTGGCTGCACATACGCATTCGATTATCCGTCCCGTAACGCCCTGGTAGGGGACATTGTGGGTAGCCAAGACCTGCTTAACGGGATGGCGTTGAACCGTGCTGCCCAGAACCTCACCGCCGTAATCGGGCCTGTCCTGGGGGGTTCTTTTATGCTGCT
>JASLQE010000185.1 GCA_030744635.1 Dehalococcoidia bacterium
GTGTCCCCGTAGATGACCGGCAGAATGCCCCCAGGCTGCTGATAGATAACCGCA
The DNA here is from genome assembly GCA_030744635.1 of Dehalococcoidia bacterium. Taxonomy (GTDB): domain Bacteria; phylum Chloroflexota; class Dehalococcoidia; order JACVQG01; family JAHKAY01; genus JASLQE01. The sequence continues at coordinate 55 of JASLQE010000185.1, forward strand.
CCACGGAGCAGGCCCACCTCTGCCTGGCCCTGCGGGGCCTCTCCAACCTCCACCCCCAGCGCTTCACCCTGGACCTGCTTAACGCCGTTCTGGGGGACGGTATGAGTAGCCGGCTATTTCTCAATATACGTGAGAAGCTGGGATTGGCTTACGATATCCACAGCTACACGAGCCATCTGCAGGATACAGGGGCCTGGGTGGTATACGCCGGGGTTGACCCGGAGCAGCTTCCAGCAACCATAGATGCCGTCCTTGAAGAACTGGCCCGGCTCAAGGAAGAGATACCCGAAGTGGAGGTGGCCCGGGCCAGGAATTACATCAAGGGACGCCTTCTGCTGCGTATGGAGGACACCCGCAGTGTGGCCACCTGGCTGGGTGCCCAGGAGCTGCTGGCCGACCGTATCCTCACCGTGGATGAGGTGGTGTCCATGCTGGACGCCGTTACCTCCCGGCAGCTTACTGAAGTGGCCTGCAGCCTCATCGACACCGATAAGCTGAGTGTTGCGGTGGTAGGTCCCGTATCCGCAGCCGACTTAGAGGGCCGGTTAAAGCTATCCGGTTAAAGCTATAGGGGGAAGTAAATATGGCTGCCAAGCAGGTTATCACCCCGGCCCACTACCCCTGGGCGGATATCAGCCGCTACACTTTCTCCCAGGGGGTGGAGCGAGGGGGGCTGGTGTTCCTATCCGGTATGAGCGCCGGTGCCCGCGACCCGGCCACCGGGCAGATGGTATGCCAGGGGGATATCGTGGCCCAGGCCCGGACTGCCTATCAGAAAATGAGGGCGGTGCTGGAGGCTGCCGGACTGGGCCCGGAGAATGTGGTCAAGACGGTGGACTACATCCCTCCCGAAGGCCTGGAGGGCTACCGGGGGACGGCGGCGGTGCGCCAGGAGTTCTTCCAGGGGCAGTGGCCCGCCGCTACCGGCATCGTGGTGGAGCGACTCCTGCGCGCGGATGCCCTCATTGAGGTGGAGGCAGTGGCGGTACGGGGGGCCAAAAGGGAGACCGTCAACCCCGGTTGGGACTACTACTCCCGCTACACCTTCGCCCCCGGGGTGCGCGCCGGGGGCTACCTGTGGACCTCCGGCTTCGCCGGCAGCCAACTTGATGACGCTTCGGGACAGATTGTATATCCTGCGGGGGTCGCCGCTCAGTCCCGGGTGGCCTATGAACAGATAGACCAGGTGCTCCGGGCCGGGGGCGCTTCCCACGCGGATGCCATCAAAACAGTGGACTACCTCACCACGGGCGGCCTAGACGGCTACCGGGATACCGCCGGGGTACGCCGGGAGTTTTTCGGCACCGCCTTTCCGGCCAGCACCGGCATCATAATGAACCGGCTGCTGGGGCCGGAGCCTGTGGTGGAGATTGAGGCGATGGCCGTGCTGCAGGGGGAACGACAGGAGGTGCGGGTGCCGGAATGGGAAGAGCGCTACAGCCGCCTCACCTATAGGCCCGGCGTACGCAAGGGCAAGCTCCTTTTCGTATCCGGCATGGCCGAGGGCAACCCGGCCACCGGGGAGACCCCGCCCGACCTGGAGACCCAGACCCGCACCGCCCTGGGCAAGATAGCCCGGGTGCTGGAGGTTGCCGGGGGCAGCCTGCGGGACCTGGTGAAGACGGTGGACTTCATCACCCCCACCGCCCTGGAGGACTACCGCGTCACCGCACGGGTCCGCCGGGAACTGCTGGGGCCGGACTTCCCCGCCGCCACCGGGGTGGTGGTCAACCGGCTGCTCCACCCCCAGTACCTCATAGAGATTGACGCTATCGCTGTG
>JASLQE010000186.1 GCA_030744635.1 Dehalococcoidia bacterium
CTCCGACACCGAATACTATGCCCGGGCGGGTTGTTGGGGGGGAATGATTACCCTTGCTGAACAAGAAATACAAGGAGTAAGGTGTTAGACCTAGTTAGCAGAAGGCTACTGTTTTTCGTGCTCTCCACGGTGGTGATAGTGCCGGGGCTGATATCTCTGGCTATTCCCCCAGGGCTTAACCTGGGTATTGAGTTCACCAGTGGCTCTACCATGACGGTGGATTTTGAGAAGCCGGTGGAGATGGCACAGGTGAGGGATGCCCTGGAACAGGCGGGCCAGACCGATGTCATCCTCCAACGCACCGGAAGCGACTTCTTCATGCGCATGCGGGAGATAAGCCCGGACCAGAAAATATCCCTGGAAGCCCAGCTAACAGAGCGACTGGGCCCCATGGTGGTGCGGGACTTCGCCTCGGTCTCCGCAATCGTCTCCAAAGAGATAGGCCGCGATGCCGGCTTTGCCATTGCGGCGGCGGCGGTGGGCATTCTGCTCTATGTCGCCTGGGCCTTCCGCCGGCTGGCCAAGCCCTGGCGGTACGGGGTGTCCGCCATCATCGCCCTGGTGCATGATGTACTGGTGGTGCTGGGGCTGTTCTCTCTGCTGGGGCGCCTCTTCGGGGTGCAGGTGGACGCCACTTTCATTGCCGCCATCCTGGCGGTGGTGGGGTATAGCGTGAACAACACCGTAGTGGTATATGACCGTATCCGGGAGAACACCGTTCGGGGCATCAGCCGTGACTATGTTCAGGTGGTAAACCAGAGCCTGGTGGAGAGCCTGGTGCGCTCCTTGAACACCAGCCTCACCACTCTGTTCGTGGTGTTGGCTCTGTTCCTATTTGGCGGTGAGACCATCCGCTACTTCACCCTGGTGTTTATCATAGGTATCACCGCTGGCACCTATAGCTCCCTGTTCATCTCCAGCCAGCTACTTGTGGTGTGGGAGAGCAAACGCTGGGGCCGGATATGGACCAGGACCGCCTGACCCGGACCAAGACCAGGGCGGCGGCTGTCTCCATCGCCTCCAACTCCATCCTCATACTGGTAAAAATAGCGGTGGGGCTGGCCATGGGCAGCATCAGTGTGGTGGCGGAAGGCCTCCACAGCATGCTGGACCTTGTTGCGGCCATTATCGCCTTCTTCGGTATCCGAATAGCCTCGCGTCCCCCCGATACCACTCACCCCTTCGGCCACGGCAAGGCGGAGAGTGTCAGCGCCAGCATAGAGGGCGGCCTGATTTTTCTGGCGGCAGCTATCATAGTGGTAGAGGCGGGGCGGCGCATCCGCGGCGGGCTGAGCCTGGAGCTGCTGGAGGTCGGTATGGGGGTGATGCTGCT
>JASLQE010000187.1 GCA_030744635.1 Dehalococcoidia bacterium
TACCCAGAACAAGGCCGCACTAATAGCTTTGCTTAACAAGGTGTTCAGCACCCGCACCACTCAGGAGTGGGTGGCCATCCTGAAGGACTTCCCGGATTTCATCTTTGAGACCATCAACCGCGTTTCAGACTTGGACAGGGATCCCCAGTTCCTGGCCAACGACTACATTGTTGAGGTGCCCCATCCGGACACCGGTAAGCTCAAGATGGTGGGTATCCCCGTAAAGTTCAGCGACACCCCAGGCCAGATACGGATGCCCGCGCCGCAACTGGGACAGCACACCGAGGAAGTATTGACGGACATCTGCGGCTTTAGCTGGGAAGAGGTGGGCCAGCTTGCCGAGCAGGGAGTTATCTAACCCCCAACCGGCGTCAGGGGTTACAGCCTGCCCCGCTCCTTATTGACGGTGGCTCTCCCGGGGAGGCTTAGCTCTTTTTCTTGGGGATGCCGGCCAGGTAGCGGGCGACATCCTTCTTGGCCTCAATATCGTAGTTCCCCAGGATGGCGATGGTCTCCATGATGGGGGAGCCGCCGCCGTGAATGCCGGCTATCTGCCACACTGCACCGAAGCTTGAGCAGATGATGTCCGATATGAAGCGGAAGCAGCGGTGCTGGTACTCCGCCGGTATGTTGGGATTGCGCATCATGTACTTCTCTAGGTAGGGGCCGGTCTTCTCGTTGAAGAAATCGCCCTCGGGGGGTAGGGTGGCCGACATGCCTCCGGAAATATCTGCCAGGATATCGCTCTCGTGGTACACATTCTCACCGGCGTGACGCCTTCCAACATTGACATAAACCACATCCGGGATATAGGTGCCTGATAGAGACTTCTGCCCCATGACGGCCCCGGCTATACCGGTGGAATACACCAGCTCAGCCACGCCTATCATGTCGGCCAGCTTGTGGCGGATATGGTCGGCCCTCTCCACACCGTTGTACTCGGCCACCAGGGCGGTAGCCCCCATAATGATATCGGAGACGGCCGGCTTGCATCCGGTGTAGCTGTGGCGGTGGTATAGGGCGAACAGGACGGCAAGCCGGCCGCCAAGCTCCCTCTCACCGCAAAGAAAGACCCGGTCCCAGGGCACGAACACATCGTCAAACACCACCACGCTATCGGTGCTACCCAGCTCGGCTATGGGGGCTTTTAGCTGCTGGCGGGCGCGAGGGGAGGCGGCGCGGGTTATCAGGCTCACTCCATCGTGGTCGGCGGGCACGGCGAAGGACACGGCATAGTCCTCCTCCCCCTCCACGAAGGCCCGGGTGGGGAGGACCAGAATCTCGTCGGCGTGGGAGACCATGGTCACCGAGCATTTGGCCCCGCGCACAATGATACCGTCTTCCCCACGCGACACCACATGCAGGTAGAGGTCGGGGTCGGCCTGCTGATGGGGCCGCTTGCTGCGGTCGCCCTTTACATCGGTCTGAGCGGCGGCGGCCACCAGGTCATTCTCCTGGAACCGCCTCAGGTATTTCAGGAAGCGGGCGTTGTACTCAGTGCCGTACTTCTGGTCGGCCTCGTGGGTGACCACGGATAGGGCGTTGAGGGCATCGCAGCCCATGCAGCGCAGGATGCAACCCCAGGTATGGGTGCAGTAATGGCGGGTCATCTTCTGCCGGGCCAGCATATCATCGCTGCTCTGGTGAATGTGGCAGAAGCGGTTTATCTTTTCGCCGGTGAGGTGGGAGGTGGCGGTGGTGATGCCCTCCAATGAGGGGTCCTGTGCCATGTCATAGGTGATGGCCAGGGTATTTATCTCCCCCTGCATGCTTGGGTCAGCCCTGTCCACAAGCTGGCCGTCTATGAATACATTGGGCTTTAGCTTCTTGAGCCTTTCCCGGTACTGTTGAGAAGTAATCAATCCAGCCTCCTTAGCAATGGTCTATGTATCAATAATCACCCCCCCCGCCCCGCCCCGCCCCGCCCGAGAGCTATTTGGGGGGGGCCAAGCCCCCCAAGTTCCCCTGGAGTGTGGTGCGTAGCCCCAGCAGCTATCTACCAGGCAGGTGGATGGTAATGTATGGCGGGTAGATAGTCCCTCAGTCCTTGCCCAGGGCGGCCCTGGCGGCCCCGTGCTCCTCCTGGTACTCGGCCAGTTCAATCATAACCCCATGGGCGTCCTTGGGGTGGAACTGGGCCTCCCTTATGTGGCCCAGATTGATACGGCCCACAAGCCTCAATCCCTTGGACTGGAGCACCTCAACGGCCTCATCCAGGTTGGACACTTTGAAGGAGATGGCCACAATGCCCTCCCCCCGTTTCTCCACATGGCGGCTGATGGGGCTTTCCGGCCGGGTGCCTTCTAACA
>JASLQE010000188.1 GCA_030744635.1 Dehalococcoidia bacterium
ACGCAGTTGGCCCAGGAAATAAGAGAGGAACTGCTCACTTCCGTTACAGCTACCGGAGGACATCTGGCCTCCAACCTAGGGGTTGTTGAGCTAACGCTGGCCCTGCACCGGGTATTTGAAAGCCCACAAGACCGGTTTGTCTGGGATGTCGGGCACCAGAGCTATGTGCATAAGCTCATCACCGGACGGCGTCCCAGGTTTGGCACCTTGCGGCAATCAGGGGGTCTTTCCGGGTTCTGCGACCCTGCGGAAAGCCCGCACGATTCATTTATCAGTGGCCATGCCAGCACCTCTATCTCCGCTGCCCTGGGCATGGCGATGGCCCGGGATCTGGCCCAGGATGACTACCATGCGATAGCAATTATCGGCGATGGTGCGCTAACCGGGGGAATGGCGTTCGAGGCCCTGAACCAGGCCGGACACCTGGGGAGCCGGGTACTGATAGTACTCAACGATAACGGCATGGCTATATCACCCAGCGTGGGGGGACTGGCCCACCGGCTGAACCTCCTGCGCATCAACTACCGCTATTTGTGGGCCAAAGCCAGTGCTGCACACCTGGCATCAGCATTCCCAGGTGGCCGCTTGATGTGGAAAGCAGCCACCGGCATGAAGAAGAGTATCCGCAGCCTTATCCTGCCCCGGGTGATATGGGAAGGAATGGGCCTTAACTACATTGGCCCTATAGATGGACATAACCTGCCAGAGATGGAAAGAGTGCTGCGTCAGCTAAAACAGACCTATGGCGGGCCAACCCTGCTCCATGTGGTCACTATTAAGGGGAAGGGATACATGCCGGCGGAGGATAACCCGGAGGCCTACCACGGCATATCCCCGCCAGGGGACCGGCGGGACGGAACCCCCACATATAGCCAGGTGTTTGCCACTGTCATGCTTCACATCATGCGCCGGGACCCCCGCGTGGTGGCTATCACCGCTGCCATGCCCTCCGGCACCGGCCTTAATGAAGTGGCACAGGAGTTCCCCCACCGGGTCTTTGATGTTGGCATATGTGAGCAACATGCGGTAACCTTGGCCGCAGGGATGGCCTCCCGTGGACTTGTCCCTGTGGTGGCCGTTTACTCCACATT
>JASLQE010000189.1 GCA_030744635.1 Dehalococcoidia bacterium
CATATACCTGGATGGCTATGGCGATAGCGATCCCGATGAGAATCAAGATGGTCTGAGCTCGAGCGTGGGTGAGGAAGCGGACAGCTATTTTGAAAGCTATCATTACCTTACAGCGCGCCTAGTGTTCGCCATGATAAGAACCTCTAATTCTCTCAGCTTGCTGATGATCTGCACCGTTACCAGCCCCCAAGGACTAAACCACTTTGAAAGTTAGAGTTGCAGGCATAAAAACTGGCAGGATAGCCACAGGAGTTGCTGGTTGGTAGCCGAGAACGGCAGGCCATTTACATAAGAACGATAGTACGCCCACAGCTCTTACTCAACAAAGCGCAAGCAGAGCCTCTTTCATCGCAGAGTCCAATCCAATGCCCGTTGGAGGAAAACCGGCTCGACGCGGCTTATCACGCTTATCTCCTTCATCACCAGCTGCCAACGCCAGAATCAATGCCGCCAGTAGCAGGAGTAGCCGTATGGACTTCAGCTTCATGGCTTACCTTCTCGGTTGTACTAATCCCACAAGGGGCTTGGCATACTATCAAGAAGGATACTACTTGTTAAGTCAGATATAAAGCCATCCTGGCCTGTTCCTTCCATCCACAGACAGATGGCAGAATGGAGCGCTACTATCAGACCCTGAAGCGGGAGGTGAACCAGCTCCCTTATGAGGTGCCCAGTCAGTTGGAGTTGGTCTTGGCTGAGTTCGCCAACTACTACAACTTCCACCGCTACCACATCGCTCTGGGTGATGTAACTCCAGCCGATGTCATCCAGGGGCAGCGGGCACAAATACGACAGCGCAGAAAGGAGATGCAAACCCGGACCATCCAGGTCAGGAGAAGCTATAATCGGGCCCTCAGAAAGCTCAGCCGCCTCTCATGACTCTGTCCAAAGTGTTCGGTTGAAAAGTGTCCCTTTTTTGCTGATTGAAAAAAACCCCGTTAACCAGCAGCACTCTATAGTTCTCCTTGATGAGGAGCTTCTGGGCCGCCGTCTTGTCTGACTTATAGCTCCCTTTGCTGAGGACGCTCCTCGTGCCCCAAGGAGACAAGGGGTAGGGGCTAAGGGAGGAGCACTCAGCCCATAGAGTTGGGTATCCACATAGCAAGGATAGGGAAGGCGATAATCAACGCTAGGGCCACGGCATCGGCCATAAGGAAGGGCAGCGCCCCGGCGGTTACATCCCAGAAAGTCACCCCATAGGGTTTGCCCACCCCGGCGAGCACAAAAACACTCATGCCCACCGGTGGGGTGGTCTCACCCATCTCCACCGCGATGCCCAGCACCACTCCCAGCCAGATGGGATCCAGCCCCGCCTGCATCATGGCCGGCAGCACGATGGGCACTATTACCAGGATAAGGGGTGCGGCGCTCATGATGGTGCTCAGCAGCAAGATTCCCATGACGGATGAAAGGAGCAGCAACAGGGGGGAGAATTCATAGGCCACTGCTGCCTCGGTGAACCGCCACGGGATGCGCAGATAGCTCATCAGGAAGCCGAAGATAAGGGCGGCAACGACGATAAGCATGACGAAGCCGGTTGTCTGGGCGGTGGCCATCAGCGCCTCGTATAACTTCTTCAGGGTGAATTTCCTGTAGATGAAGGACAGGACGAGCGCCCCAAGTACCCCCACGGCGGCGGCCTCGGTGGGGGTGGTGATGCCGCCGTACATTGAGCCCAGTATCATGAACGCCAGTGCAGCTATGGGCCACACCTTGATTAGGGGCAGCAACCTCTCCTTCAGGCTTACACTATCCGGAGGAGGGGCAATCGAAGGCTTGAACTTCACCAGCAGTATTACATAGGTGCTATAGCCGGCGGCCATTATCAGCCCGGGAATCAGCCCGGCCATAAACAGCTTGGCTACCGATACCTCGGCTATGTAGCCGTAAAGGATGAACAGGATGCTGGGTGGGATGATGACGGCCAGTCCCCCGGCGGCGGCTATGCTACCGGCGGCCAGCCTCTTGTTGTATCCCCGGCTTATCATCTCCCCCATGGCCACCGGGCCAATGGTGGCACAGTTGGCCGTAGAGGAGCCGGTGACGGCGGCGAAGGCGGTGCCGGCTCCGATACTGGCCAGGGCCAGCCCCGAACGGAAGCCTGCGAAGACCTTCTCCATAGCATCGTAGAGGTCCGAAGCTATGCCGGTGAAGATGATTATCTGGGCCATGAGCACGAACAGAGGGATGGCCAGCAGCACAAAGTTCACCGGCGCTGTGTACAGCATCATGCTGATGGTGTTAAGGGCGACGTCTGGGCTGGCCAACACGAAGAGGCCGAAGAAGCCCACCAGCCCCAGGACCAGGGCAATGGGTAGACCTGTAGAGAAGAGGGCGAACAGGCCCAAAATAATGAGGAGGAGGGCTATGTACCACTCTACTTCTATCATGCCTCGGAGATAAGCCCTCCCTCTTCTCCTGGGGTGACAAACCCCCCCTCTTCTCCTATTTTGAAGGCAGCCATGTTACGCCCCAATTGGATGAGGAACTGAAGGCCGAAGAGAACCCCACCCAGGGGGATAAAGAAGGCGGCGGGGTGCTCAGGTAGCAAGGCTATCATGGATAGCTTTCCCCTATGATAGAAGTCCCACCAGGTGAGGCCCCCCTGCCACACAATGAGAAAAGCGAAGAACATCCCCAGAAGGCAAACAGCTATATTGAGGGAAGCCCGGCTCCGGCCGTGGAAGCGGTTCGCCACCAAGTCTATGGCCACATGCCCCCCCCGCTGCTGTATATAGGCCAGGGGCAGGTATACCAGGGGAAGCAGCATCATCTCCCCCACATCCACCACCCACCGGGTGGGCGCTTCCAGGACATACCTCAGGAATACCGAGTAGATGACAGCAACGAACATGGCGAAGATTATAACCCCGGTGGCGAAACCGGCCACGGCGTTAATGCGCTCTGTGATTCGGGCAGCCCTACTCGCT
>JASLQE010000190.1 GCA_030744635.1 Dehalococcoidia bacterium
TAGAGGTCGGCCAGGCAGCGCAGAGCGCTGTCCCGGTCCTTTAGCTCCAACCCTCGTTCCCAGGGTGGGGAGGGCACCCGCCAGTGGCCTTCCTCATCCTGGTAGAAAGCTCCGCTGTTAGTGAAGTGGGTCCATGAGGCAACATAGGTGCCACCGTACTTCTCTGGGTAGCGCAGCACTTGGTTGGAGAACCAGGGCAGAACGCCCTCGTGCAGCAGGCGTACCTTCTCCCCACCGAACCCAGCTATCCCCTCTCGCACCCGTTCTTCCACTTCGGCCTGGGCCATCTCATAGAAATCGGCCACCTCAGCCCTGTGGTTCCAACCACGCCACTCAAATACCACAAAGGATATGAAGTTCTTGAGCTTCAATGGGGCGGGCACGGCTTTCTGAGCCTCCGCGATACGGGCCATGGCCAGTCGAGAGCGCCACTCGTTTTTTACCCCCTCTATAAGCTTCTCGTCATCGCAGGGGCGTCCGAATACCTTCTCCAAGTGCTCAATAGCATCATGGCTCTGGGCCAGGAAATAGTCCGTAAGCTCAGCGGGGCGAGGATGCGAGTAAGGCAGCTCTATATGAGTCGTGGGGATGCCCATGTGATCCGCATAGCTCTGATGGGCCTTCATCTGGCCCTGGCATAGGGCCAGGCTGAATACCACATCCGGGTTTAGCCTCTCCTCCTTGCCAGGGATGAGGCCAAATGTGCCCAGGAAATGGGCGCCCAGCGCAATTCTCAATGTCGCGCAGCAGTCCCGTCCATACCCCTTGGTCTCGGCGGCCTCGTTCAGTTTCACCACCCAGTCCAGGTCACGCATCTCCCGGCCAGTTGGCATGGAGGGCAGTATCTCGGCATCAAAAGCTCCCAGGATAGAGGTGGCACCCACCTCACCGGACAGGGCCAGCGGGCGGCCGTTCTCCCTGCTATTCCAAGTATCCCAGGCCACCTTGCGGCGCAGCTCCTTCATTTTGCTGAAGCAGTCCATCGGCCTGGTTGGGTAAAGGGCATCTGTGACTGGCATGCGTCTCCTTAGCTAACTTCTAACTGTAGCATTTCCAAGGTGGCCTCAATGCGGGTGCGGAACTGGCCCAGAGGGATAGTGAAGTCTTGCTCCAACTCCAACACCTCTACACCCATGCCCTGCAAGGCCTCGGTGAGCACGGGGGAATCATACCCGTGGGGGTCACAGAACTTGGGATATATTATGATGGCCAGCGCCACTCCGTACTGCTTGGCTAGATCCGTGACAAAGGTGGTGCGGTGCCGTGGTTCCTGGGCGTCCTTCACCGGACATGGCGCCCGCTCCACATAGCGTGTGGCGATGGCCGTAAGAGGGTCACCACCGGATTCCACCTGATCCCAGAAGTAACGCAGCCCGAAGCAGTTCTCGTCCACCACCACCCGGGCCCCCATGGAGTCCAAAAGTTGGGCTAGGCCCAGGTCATCGGTCTGGCCGATGACCATAGTCCTCACGGCCGACTCACCGGACCTGCCCTCTACCTGCACTAGGAACTCGCGGATTAGCCGACTGTGGTCTACTTTGTCCATCACCTGATTGGAAAGACCCATGGCCATAAGCTCCTCCCCCAAAATACGGGGGTGCTCCTCCTGCATCATCTTATACACCTGGCGCATCAGGCCACGGTTCTCGTTATACACCTCAATGGCCCGGTCCATCTCAGAGTCCCCAACGCTGACGCCCCAGTCCTGCTCCAGAGAGCGGCGGAACCCATCCACCTCCTGACGAAAGGCAGCTACCGCCCCTTTATGCCAGATGTACTGTGGCATGAACATGTAGTACCCGTGCGTATCCGGAACATGGCGCAGCCAGCTATCGTATGCATTGCGTATCTTCTCGCAGCAGTTAACATGCACCACGCCTTTAATGTAATCGTACTTGCCAGTAAGGCCCTGGGCCAGTATATCCCGGCAATAGGCGCAGAACATATTGAAGATGTGCGGTGCGGTAACCGATTCCGGCTCGTGAGCACCTACGATGCGCACCGGTAGTAGCCCGGCGGCATAAGCCACCTCCTCCGGAGCATAGGTGCACATGTAACCCAACACCCCGCGGCCAGGGTATGCCCTGGCGTATTCGTGCCTGTTTTCATAAGCCTGGTGGAACTTGCGATACATAGCGCTCAAGCCTGCCTCCGAATTTCAATAAAGGAGTCATTCTACAGCATTTGCGGGCCAATAAGCAAGTTTTAGTGACGAGGTCGTTTAGCAAACCTTATCCTTCCCACCCTTCCACCCAGTTTTATATGTGTAGAGCCCCCCCCCCCACACACACACCTGCCAAAGGGCTCTGCCCCTTTGGCATCCCCTTTTTTATAACAACATCAGTGACCAGGCTTCCGGCCCGGCACGGTTGTCACACAGCCACCAGGTTTTCCGAAAAGTAACACCAACTACACCGTGGGGCTTGGAAATCGCCACCTCAGAGATAGATTTACTTGGCCAGGAGGGTGGGGAAAATGGTCTCCATATACAGTCTATGCATCAGGCCGTTAGACGATTGAACTTGGAGAGGGTACAATACTCCTGTTGGCTGCTATACTTTCAACAGTGCACGGCGAAAGCGAACCTATGTTGACAACGAAATGACAAGGCATATCGGTATCTTCTTTCACTACCAGCAGGGAGATCGGCTCAGTGACTTCCCCCAGGCCTTGGATGGTATCCTACAGGACCACCGCACCATGCTCTATGACGCACACTACCCAGATAAGCCCCCCGCCGGTTTTCAGCTTCAGGAACTTCCCCAAGATTTGTTGTGCCAGGTGCACGCCCCAGATATGGTGGCCCAGGTGGCAAAGAGCGAGCTTTACCAGAGCGCCCTCTACTCCGCAGGGGGGGTAGTGCAAGCCGCGGAGAAGTTGCGGACTGGTGAAATTGACAACGCCTTCGTCTTCACCGGCTGCGGAGACCATCACGCCGGATGGAACTTCTACGGCGGCGGCTGCTACCTCAACGGGGCCGCCTTGGCCATCGCCCGTCTCAAAGCAATCGGTGCCCAGCGCTTCGCCATCGTGGACACCGACCCCCACCACGGCGATGGCACTTGGGACATATTCGTCGAGGATGAAAGTGTGCTCTACCTGTGCCTGTGCCACAACCCCTTTGCGGAACAGAACCACAATGTCAACATTCCCATCCCTTGGCACACCACCGACGAGGACTACATGAACCTCCTGGGCCGTGAAGTGGCCCCCCGGGCACGCAGCTTCCGCCCGGAGGTCATCTTCTGGAACTGGGGGTATGACGGCACCCACGGGGAGTATGGGGACATCGGCCTATCCAGGGACTGCCACCACCGTATGGCTGTTCTCCTCCAGGCGCTGGCGGATGAGGTCTGCAAGGGCCACCTGATTGCCGTGCTCTGTGGCGGTAGCGGCCGGGCGGTGGCCACCTATGCCATACCCCGCATAATACGCCACCTGGCTGGAATTGACGACCACATATAAACGGTTTAAAGACTTGCCTCGCGAAGGGCGGTCTAATCAAGAGGGAGGTCCGCTTTGAAGCAATTTGAGGAAATAACGCTTACCAGGGAAGGCCGAGTAGCCATTCTCACGCTCAAGCGGCCACAGAAGCTCAATGCACTTACGCCAAGGATGCTCTGGTATGAGATAACGCCCGCCCTAGACCAGATAACCGAAGACAGCAGGGTGGGCGCTCTGGTCATCACCGGGGAAGGGAAAGGATTTTCGGCCGGGGCCGATGTCAGCGGACTGCAGCGCGCCGCCGCTGCCGGCGGCATGGCAAGCCACCCGGATTTCAAGTCCCCAGAGCCTTGGGGCAGACGCTACGAGTTTATCGTACGCCTGCGAAACCTGCCCAAGCCCACCATAGCTGCAGTCAACGGGGTAGCGGCCGGGGCGGGGCTCTCAATCTCCCTTGCGTGCGACATCAGGATAGCCTCAGAAAACGCCCGGTTCAGCTCCGCATTCATCCGACGCGGCTTGGTGCCGGATGCGGGCGGCACCTTTTTCCTGCCCCGCCTGCTCGGAACCGCCCGGGCGCTGGAACTGATGTATACCGGTGATGTTATAGGCGCTCAAGAGGCGGAGCGCATCGGCCTGGTGAACCGGGTTGTGGCCGCGACAGACCTAATGACCGCTACCCTAGAACTCGCCTCACGTATCGCCAGTGGCCCCCCCATCGCCCTGGCCCTCACCAAACGGATTGTGTACCAGTGGTTGGAGCAGGACCTGCTAACACAGGTGGAGTACGAGGCCTACAACCAGCGGCTTTGCCGAGAGACGGAGGACTTCAAGGAGGGAATTGAGTCATTTGTAGAGAAGCGCGCCCCCAAGTTCAAAGGCCGCTAAGAGGATGTCCATGGCATGGGTGCCAGAACCTTGCGCTGCCGCCAAGCAGTGCATGATGAGAGGAGAAGGATGGACAAGAACGCTGAGAGAGTCAAGAGCGCCGTCAGAGAGCGATACGGGGCGCTGGCCCGCCAGCAGCAGAGCTGCTGCGCCCTCACCTCCTGCTGCCCCCCCAGCCAGAAGCTCTACGACCCTGCGGACATAGAGGAGCTTCCCCAGGAGGTGTCCGATTTCTCTCTGGGCTGCGGCAACCCCGTGGCTGCGGCCGGACTCCGGGAGGGGGAGGTGGTGCTGGACTTAGGCTCTGGGGGCGGGCTGGACTGCTTCCTGGCCGCCAAAAGGGTGGGAGAGAAGGGCCGGGTTATCGGCCTGGACATGTCCCCGGATATGTTAGCCCTGGCCCGTAAGAACGCCGACCGCCTGGGTGCGGCCAATGTGGAGTTCCGCTCCGGGGAGATGGAGGCCATGCCGGTGGAATCAGGCTCAGTGGATGTCATCATCTCCAACTGCGTCGTCAACCTCTCCCCGGACAAGGACGCCGTCTTCCAGGAGGCTTTCCGGGTGCTCAGGCCGGGCGGCCACCTCTCCATCTCCGATATAGCCCTGGTAGGTGAACTGGACCCCGAGACAAGGGGCAGCCTGGAGGCCTGGGCAAGCTGCGTGGCTGGTGCCCTGCCCAAGGATGAATACCTGAAAAAGCTGCGCCGGGCCGGGTTCACGGACATAACCACCGCAGAGAAGAGCTGGCGCTACATACCCACCGTCTCCATGTGGGTATCCGCCGTCCGGCCGGAATGAGGGGCCTGGACTACCTCTTTCACCCACGGTCAATAGCTATAGTAGGTGCCTCGGCTGACCCCAGCAAGAGGGGCTATACCTACCTGGCCCAGCTCCGGGACTTCGGCTATCTCGGCGGGCTCTACCCGGTAAACCCCAAGGGGGGCACAATTATGGGAGTGCCCGTGTACCCCTCCCTCACGGACATCCCAGGGGATGTGGACTATGTAATCTCAGCCGTCCCCGCCGAAAAGCTCCCCATGGTCATAGAGGAATGCGCCCGGAAGGGTGTAAAGGTACTACAACTCTTCACCGCCCACCTTGGAGAGACCGGGGAGACGGAGATGGAGAAACGCATTGTAGAGCAGACCCGGCGGGCGGGGATACGGCTGCTGGGGCCCAACTGCATGGGGGTATATTCGCCTCAGGAGCGGGTAACCTTCCGCTTCGGCTGGAACGGCCTGCCCGGCCCGATATCATTCATCTCCCAGAGCGCCGGACATACCTCGGAGGTAGTATATCAGGCCCAGGTGAGGGGCCTGGGTTTCAACAAAGTAGTGAGCTACGGCAACGCCGCCGATATCACCGAGAGCGAGCTACTCAGCTACCTTGCCCATGACCCCCAGACGGGCCTTATCGCCGCCTACATAGAGGGAGTAAAGGACCCGGACCGCTTTCCTATCGCCCTCCGGGAGGCGGCGGAACACAAACCCGTCATAGTCATCAAAGTGGGTCGCACCCCGGCCGGCACGCGGGCCACACGCTCCCACACCGCCTCCCTCTCCGGAAGCGACTCCGTTATCGGTGCCGTCATCCGCCAGTCAGGGGCCATCAGGGTGGATACCTTGGAGGAGTTGGTGGATATGCTGGTGGCCTTCAACTACCTGTCGCCGCCCACAGGCAGGAGCATAGCCGCCATCGGCTCCGGGGGCGGGGGAAGCGTGCTTATTTGCGATGAGTGTGAGGCCCAGGGCCTCTCCGTCCCTCCCCTGCCAGCGCAGGTGGAGTCCCAGTTGCAGTTGCTCCTGGGGGATGACTGGAGCCTTATCAAGAACCCGGTGGACACCTCGGTGGTCTTCCCAGCCGGATATGACTTTAGCGACCTGCGCCTCATATTCCAGTACATGGCCAATCACCCGGACTATCACATGCTCATCGGAGATAATGGGGAGTGGTGGCTGGACGAGCCGGACGACCTCATCCGCTATAAGCAGCTGACCGATACCTATATCCAGGTGATGGGCGAGTCCTTCAAGCCGGGGGCGGTAGTTGTGCGCCACGCTGACTGCCTCGAGGAGTGGCGATGGCGGGCCTCCATGGAGGCCATGGCCCGCTGCGCCCAGGCCCGGCTCCCCGTCTTCCCCACCATCCGCCGGGCGGCCACAGCCCTATCCAGGTTCGCCTCCTACCACCTGGATCACACATCATCACCATAGCTCAGAGGTAAAGAATGGTTCAGTCGGGCTCCACGGGAACGGGTTCCGAGTCCAGTATCTGTGCAACCACCGTCTCTAGGGAGCCGCCCCTGAGCCGGGCTTCCGGCTTTAACACCAGGCGATGTGCCAGCACCGCCATGCCAAAAGCTTGGCGTCGCCGGTAAGCACGAAGTCCCGCCCTCTCTTCGCCGCCAGGTCCTGGCAGGCGGTGTATAGCCCCAGCGTTGTCCGTGGGCTGACCCCTAACTCAACGCTGGGATGCTCCCGGGTGGCACGGCCCATGCGCACGATATACTGTCGCACCGATTCGTCCACATCCACCCGACGGCTCAGCACCTGTAGCCGTACCCCAGCTCCTCTACCCCAATCACCGGCTCCAGGCTATTCAAGGGATCATCCTGCTGAGTTACCCCCTGGTGTGAGGGGGCGGCTGCTTCTGGGCGAAGGCCTTGGCGCCCTCTCCGGCGGGAAGTGCCGCAGAACCGATGTAGGAGTAGCGCAGTGCCTGCTCTAACTCCAGGTCCATAGCGGCGTTCATGGCAGCTTTGGCCATGGCCAGGGCTTGGGGACGCATGGCGGCAAACTTGCGGGCCAGCGCAACCGCACCCTCCACCAGCTTATCGGGAGGGAAGACATGGTTGGCCAGGCCGATACTCACCGCCTGCTCACCGTTCAAAGGCTCTCCGGTGAACATCATCTCCTTGGCCCTGGCAGGGCCCACTGTGCGGGCCAGCCTTACACTGACACCAGCTCCGCCGATGGAGCCCAGGTTCTTTATATGCAAGTCACTCATCTGGGCGGTCTCCGAGGCCACCCTGATATCGCAGGCCAGCGCCAGCTCCATGCCCCCGGCGGTGCATACCCCGTCAACGGCGGCGATAGAGGGCATACCCATTGTCTCCATCCTGCTGCACACCCCGGCCAGCTTGGGCTCAAATCCCCTGTCCATCATGGCGCGGACGATACTGGCAATCCCCCCCGTGGAGAACCTCTCCGTCTGCTGCGACAACTCTTTGAGGTCCGCACCGGCGGAGAAGCAGGGGCGGCCGTCGGGGCGGGGTGCCCCGGTAAACACCAACGCCCGCACCTCATCGTCCTTCTCCACCTCATCCAGCACACTCCACAGCTCCTCTTGCAGCTGGTTGGACAGCGCGTTAAGCCGCTGAGGCCGGTTGAGCGTGATAAGCGCCACTCCGCCGTCCAGCTTCTTGAAGGTTAGATTCTCATACCCCATGGTACATACCTCCTTCTTGGCATATCAAGACTAACCCCTTATACGGTTTTTTCCAAACCGGTGTCAACCGTAGTTTAAGCGTACCACATCGCATTGAGCGTAGCGGCTTGAGGGAAGATAATAGGTGGGTTACAATCGGAGCACTATGAAGCCGCGGCATGGCAGGCTGAAGGCCAACGGCGTCCGCCTCCACTATATCGAGTGGGGGTTAGAGACAGCTCCGGCGTGGCTGCTGCTGCACGGCTTCACCGGCACCGCCCGCCAGTGGCAGCCCCTGGCAGAAGCTTTCTGCCACCGGTTCCGTCTTATTGCCCTGGACCAGCGGGGCCACGGTCATAGCGACTGGGCACCGGAGGCCGCCTACAGCACCGCAGACCACATGGCGGATATCTCCTGCCTGGTGGAACACCTGGGGCTGAAACATCTCCTGTTGGCCGGGCACTCCATGGGAGGGCGCAACGCCATGCTCTACGCCGTGTCCCGGCCGGAGCGGGTGTCCCGGCTGGTGATAGTGGATGCCAGGCCCGGTCCAGACCCGGCCAGCTCCCGTGCCCTGGAGTCCATGGTTACCGCCCTGCCCCACCACATCCCCTCCCTTAAGGAGGCAACCAGGGCTGTCCAGGGCTACTTTCCGCGCCTGTCACCGCCGATGGCCCGCCACCTGGCCCGCTACCGCTGGAAGAGGCTGCCCGGCGGGGGGCTGGTACCCAGACACGACCCCGCCTTGGAGGAGGCCGCCCATAGGGGCGGCTTTGCGCCGGAGGACCTGACCCCGCTACTGGGCCAGATAGCCTGCCCTACCCTGGTAGTGAGGGGAGAGGATAGCGATATCCTATCCGGCCATGGAGCCAAGCTGCTAACGGTGTCCATGGCTGGGGCCAGACTGGAGGTGATATCCGGGGCAGGGCACCTGGTGCCCTGGGAGCAGCCGGAGGCTTTCCACCGGGTTATGTCTGACTTTTTTGATGGCCCCTGACCACCCCCCCCCTTAGGGGCTACGGCAAAGTCCTTAGCGGGGTAAGTCTATGGTAGAGGCGCTGATAGCGGCGTCAACCACTGCAGCCGCTTTTTCATCCGGCTCCACCAGGGGTAGCCTGGGCCGCCCTACCGGAAAACCCACCCGGTCCAGTGCATACTTCACCGGTATGGGGTTAGCCACTACGAACAGGGCGGTATTCAGGGGCATCATGCGGAAATGCGTTGAAGTAGCCCCCGCCATATCCCCTGACAGGAGCTTTAGCATCATATCCCGTATCTGGAGCCCGATTAGATGAGATGTCACGCTGATAGCGCCGTAGCCGCCCAGGGCCATCAAGGGGAGGGTATCGCTATCATTGCCGCTCCACAAGGAGAAGCCGTCCCGCTTGACACCATTCACAATACTGGCCACCTGGTCCATGTTGCCGCTGGCCTCTTTGACGCCTACAATATTGTCCACGCCAGCCAGCCTTATGACGGTCTCCGCCGCCATGTTGGTGCCGGTGCGCGAGGGCACATTGTAGAGAATACAGGGCAGGTCGGTAGCCCCGGCCACCGCCTTGAAATGCTGGTATAGCCCTTCCTGGGGGGGGCGGTTGTAGTATGGAACCACCAGCAGGCAGCCATCCGCCCCGGCCCCTGCCGCCTCCCGGGTCAGCTCCCGGCTCTCGGCGGTGCTGTAGGTGCCGGTGCCGGCTACCA
>JASLQE010000191.1 GCA_030744635.1 Dehalococcoidia bacterium
TGGCGGCGATGGCGGCGGTGCAGCCGTCCCCGGCGGAGGCGATGGCTTGGCGCACCGTGTGGTGGCGGGCCTCGCCACAGGCGAATATGCCGGGCCAGCTGGTCTCCATCATATGTCCGGTGATTATATGGCCCTGGGGCGTAAGCTCCACCACGCCCGCAAGCGCCTGCGTAGCGGGCACAGACCCCACCGCAACGAACACCCCGCTCAGGGGAAGGAACGAGGTCTCCCCGGTATCCACCCGTCGCAGCCGGAGCCCGTTCACCACCCCGTCCCCCTCCACACGCTCCACCACCGAGTCCCATACAAACTCAATCTTGGGGGAGGCCATGGCCTGCTCCTGTAGGATAGCCTCCGCCCTTAGCTGGCGGCGGCGGTGCACAACATGCACCTTCTCCACCATTTTGGTGAGGAAAAGGGCATCGGAGATAGCGGAGTTGCCACCGCCCACCACGGCCACCTCTTTACCCTGGAAAAAGGCCCCATCGCAGTTGGCACAATAGGATACTCCGTGGCCCAGCAACTCCTCCTCACCGGGCACCCCAAGCTTCTGATGGTCGGCGCCCAGGGCAACGATAAGGGATGAGCAGCGGAAGTCCCCATTGCTTGTGCGTACCGTAAACACATCGCCGGAGACCTCCACCCCCGTGACCTCGGCGGTGAGGGTCTCCAGGCCGAAGCGGGAGGCCTGCTGGTGCACAAGTTCCCCCAGCTCCATGCCGTTTATGCCCTGGGGAAAGCCGGGGAAGTTCTCCACTCTATCGGCCAGGGTAATCTGCCCACCCACCAGCCCATGCTCCACAAGCAGTGTCTTCAGGCGGGAGCGGCAGGTATAGATAGCGGCCGTGAGGCCCGCCGGCCCACCCCCAAGGATGATAACCGGGTATTCCTTCCCCACTATTCCAGGTCCGAGGTGGCGTCAATCATATCGTTGAGCATCCTCAGGTCAAAGTAGCCGGCAATCTTTACTTCGCCGTTGATGACGAGTGCGGGTAGGACCATACCTTCCGTACGTACCTTTTCCACTATTTCATGGTTAGCATCCTCGGCACCCGGCTCCGCCAGGTTCACGAAGCGGAGGCTCACCCCGGTACCAAATGCCTTTTCCACCAACTCCTGTGCCAGCTTCTGGTTCTCCTCCACCAGCCAGTCCGTGCCACAGCCTTCGGTGCAGGGCTTGCCCATCTTCCGGTGTTCCAGCACAACAACATCCATTGTGATGGTGGGAGACACGGCTACCCTGCCTCTCCCAGGGCCTCGTCCAGCACCTTCTTGAACTGGTCCTTGGGCTTGAAGCCGACCACCTGGGTAAGCACCTGGCCTTTCTTGAACAGGATGAGTGTGGGGATGCTCATGACGCTATACTTTACCGGGGTCTGTGGATTCTCATCCACATTGAGCTTGGCCACTTTGAGTCTACCGGAGTAGTCCTGGGCCAGCTCCTCCACTACCGGGGCCACCATCTTGCAGGGGCCGCACCATGGTGCCCAAAAGTCGACCAGCACCGGCTCCGCAGCCTGAAGGACAGCCTGGTCAAAGTCTTTGTCGCTAATCACTTGTGGCTGTGACATTTACCGTTATGCCTCCCATTAATATTTCGGCCAGCCCCTGGCTGGCAATTTGCTGGGCCTGTACCAGTGCGCTGCATATGGCCTGTGCCCGGCTGCGCCCGTGGGCCACTATTACATTGCCCTGCACACCCAGCAGTGTCGCGCCGCCATATTCCCTGTAGTCCATATTGCGCTTGAAAGTGTTCAAGGTAGGGCGCAGAAGCAGCCCCAGCAGCCGCAAGCTCCACCGACTATGCAAGGTGTTGGATAGGTGCCAGAAGAGGCTCTCTCCAAAACCCTCGTTGGCCTTGATGACCATGTTGCCGGTGAAGCCATCGGTTACCACCACATCAGCGACCCCGTGGAACAGGTCTTTGGGCTCCACATTGCCTATGAAATTCAAAGTCGACTCTCTCAGCAGGGAATAGCTGGTGCGGGTCAACTGATTGCCCTTGCCCTTCTCTTCGCCATTGTTAAGAAGCCCGATACGAGGCTGGTTGCGGCCCAAGACCAGCTCCATATAGAGGTTGCCCAAATAGGCGAACTGAAGCAGAAAATCAGGTCGCGTATCGGCATTAGCGCCTACATCTAGGAGCAGGGCAGGGCCGCTACGCGTGCCGTAGATAATGCCCAGGGCCGGCCGGTCCACCCCCTTCATCTTGCCCAGATCCAGAAGGGCGGTGGCTACCACTACACCGGTGGGGCCGGCGGAGACGAAGGCGGCTGCCTCCCCTTTCTTCACCAGTCCGATTCCCACGGCAATGGAGGACTGGGGTTTACTGCGCATGGCCTTCATGGGGGCCTCCACGGAGTCCACCACCTGTGGGGCGTCCACCACGGATACGAGATCCCCGTTATAGTCGGTGTCCTTCAGGTGGGAGAGCACCACCTCGGCCTGGCCCACCAGAACCACAGCTATCCCTCGCTGAGCGGCGCGCACCGCTCCGTTTACTATTTCGGCAGGGGCGTTGTCCCCACCCATAGCGTCCAGGGCTATTGGCTTCACCTCAGGCCCCTTTCACCGGGACCCGCTCCCACAAATCGCAGCGGCCACCCCAACGGGCCACGATTTTACCCTCCAGACGCACCTGAGCAATCTCACACAGGTTGGGACAGGCCTTACACTCAAAGGATGATGTGCCGTACTCGGCCTGGGCGATGGAGAACCCCCGGAACATGGACCCCCCACCCCTGCCCATCATCTCTTCCTGGGCCAGTAAGGCGGCGCCGATAGCGCCCATGGCCTCGTGGTGTGGGGGGACGCATATCTTGGTCTCGAGGGTTTCCTCAAACGCCCGTATGATACCCGCATTGAAGGCCACGCCCCCCTGAAAGACCACCGGGCCCAGCACCTCTTTTCCCAGGGCCACATTGTTCAGGTAGTTCCGTACCATGGCCTGGCACAGCCCGTAAAGAATATCTTCAATACTGTGGCCCATCTGCTGTTTGTGCACCATGTCCGATTCAGCGAAGACGGTGCAGCGGCCGGCAATACGCACCGGGGTGGAGGAACGAAGGGCTGTGGGGCCGAACTCCTCCACCGACATGTTCAGACGCTGCGCCTGGTGGTCCAAGAAGCTGCCGGTACCGGCGGCACACACCGTATTCATGGCGAAGTCCACCACAACGCCGTCCCGTATCATAATCACCTTGGAGTCCTGACCGCCGATTTCCAGGACCGTCTGGGCATTGGGCACAAAATGGAGGGCGGCCACGGCATGGGCGGTAATCTCGTTCTTGACAATATCCGCACCCATTATGGCCCCAGCCAGGTAGCGTGCGCTGCCCGTAGTGCCCACACCGCAGATGTCCATCCCCTCACCCGTCTCCGCCCCCACCTGACGCAATGCCTCCTGCACCTTGGCTATTGGCTGGCCTTCGGTGCGCATATAGAGTGTGTTTAGCACACGCCGATCCTGGTCCACCAGGGCCAGCTTGGTAGTAACGGAGCCTACATCAATGCCGAGGTACAGCTTCATAGGGGGTAATATCTCCTTTTCGGGCCTTCTTTTTGCGCTGCCACAGCAGATCCACGAAGGCCTCCAGGCGGGTGACCACGCCGGGCTTACCTGTCTGCTCGTCACACAGGATGGTGAGCACCGGAAGCCCCCCGGGGGTGGCGGGGAATATATTCTGGGCCACAATCTCCGGCAGGCAGGTAAAGGGGGCCAGGTGCACCATGCCATCCCAGTCTCCGGTATGAAACACCTTCTCTCCCACGGACTCCCACCCATCCCCACCCACATCGCGGGACAGGTAGGGACGAGCGGCCTCATGTATTTCCGACTGGTAGTCCTTGGCGAAAGGGTTGAAGAAGCTGAACTTGGTCCATTCCGATATGAAGGTGGCGCGGTGGACCTCCACGCCCAGCTTACCCAACTCAATCTCCACATCCAGGTTGGAGAAAGGCTCCAGCACTACATAGAACTCCCCGGTAACTCCCACTATAAGGGGCTCGAAGCCTGGGATGGTGGGCACGGCATCCAGCCTTTCGGCGTAGTCCTTCTCCACCCGGCGCAGTGATGCGGAATCAGAAGCGGCGTCCACGGCAGCGATGGACTCCCTGTAGAGCCGGGTGGCCGTCCCTTTCTCTACTTCCCTGGGCCGTACCCGCTGCGTCTGACGCTCTATTCTGTCAATCACACCCTGTTTGGAGATGGCAAAGCGCAGGCTGGAGAATATTCTTAGCCAGGAGGCGTTGTTGGAGACGGCCTTGAACATCCCCATAAGTCCTCGGAGCTTTTTGTCCGACACTCCCACGACGAGCATATCGAACTGGTAGCCCAGGTCACGCATGACCCATTCCTGGGTCTTGGCGTAGCGGCCCAGGCGGCAGATACCCGCACCCCCCGCCTGGATGAGGGTGTCAGCCCCCAACTCCAGGGCTTCAATGAAGTTGCCCAGGGTAATCTTGAAGGGGATGCAAAGGCCCTCGGGGGCGTGTTTTACTCCCAGGGACAGGGTGCGGGTGGTGTTCTGGGGGGGGATGACCAGGTCTATGCCCAGTTCCTGGCACAGGGCCTTCATGGGTACCCACACCGTCCCCATATGGGGAAATGATAGCTTCACCCGGCCCGTTTCCTCCTGGCAATCATATCTACAAAGGCCTCCAGGCGGGTGAGCAGTCCGGCCTCACCGGTGTGCTCGTCCAGTGTAACACCCAGGAAGGGACACCCTTTGTCCTGAGCATAGTGTTTCACCAGGTCCACCATAAGGGAATCAGGGCCACAGCCGAAGGCCAGCACCCCGATTACCCCATCCACCCCGGAGTCTCTATAGTATCCCCCGGCACCCACAACCTCCCCCTCATAGGTCCAATATGACCTGCCGTCCAGATTGGCTATGGCGGCCTCCAAGGCAGCCTCCGGCACCATCTCTGGAGTGACCACATCCACACCCATCCCCTGAAGGCGGGAGAGCAACCGGTGCGTTATGTAGTCATCGTAAATCACATAGGGATGCCCGATGAGGGCCAGGGTCAGGCGGTGACCGCCGTTGGAGGGTGCCTGACCTGCCGCAAGGGACGGCGGGGCCTCCCTGCCATCGCCGGCGGGTAGTAATGGTCCCAGTGCCTCAGGAGGGATCTGTCGCTGCTGGCTCATCTGCTCCACATAGGCCCGGTTGGCCTCCAGAGCCAGGACCGTGGCCTTTTTCACCCGGACCGGGTTCCAGGTAAAGGGGCGTGCCAAACGGTAGATGGCCTGGTAGAGCTCATGGCGGCCCTGGTTGACATCTATGTCCACATCCAGGATGGGTGGGGCGTCGGGACAGGCAGCCCGCACCATATCGGGCAACCCCAGGAACTTGGAGCAGTTGAATACGCGGGGTGTCATGCTGCGAATGGCCGGTATGAACACATAGTCGCACTGGCCACGTAAGGCCAGCACATGGCCGCAGAAGGCCTTGACCGGAATGCATGTCTCAGCCACCATCCGGCTGGCCCCGGATATAGCCAGGCCACGGGTGGTGACAGGTGATACCACCACCTCAGCCCCCAGGGCCTCCAGGAAGGTCCGCCACATGGGGAAATACTGGTAAAAAAGAAGTCCCCTGGGGACTCCAACTCGGGTCATCTATACACCCTATCCATAATAATATAGAGTTTCTATACCATTTGCCAAGAGACAAAAGTCATAGTGCTGCCTGCGGCAAGCGGAACAACAAGGTTATCGCCTATCGGCACCGGAAGCAGCTCCGTCACTGCGGCCACCAGCGCACCCAGCACCAGCACGGCGAGGCCGGGATCTGCCCCCGCCGCCCCCAAGAAAATCATACTGACCACCAAGGCCACCCCCAGGAATGCCAGTGAGCCTTCCAGGCTTTTACGCCCCAGCCGGTGGCGACCCCAGCGCTCACCCACCATAGAAGCGGCCTGGTCTGCCACAGCTATAAACAGCACGCCCGCCGCCGCTATCGGGGCGGGGAACAGGATAAAGGCAGCCAGTGTCCCCAACAGCAGGTAGGTGGAGCTGGAGATGCCCCTGGACTCTCTCCGCTTCACGGCCACCAGGCCGCTAACCAGGCGCTGCACGGGTTTGTAGCGCAGACGCACCGCCTCTATAAGCAAGGTCAATACAGTAACCGCGGCCAGCAGCGGTTGCAGGATATCCTGAGTCACGAAGAAGGACAGCACGGGGAACAGGGAACCGCGCCAACCAGGTGCCACAGCCACCTTGCCACTTTGCGGGTGCTGGGCCGGGTATGGATGGTCACGCTCCGGCCTCTCTGAACTCCTTGCTCACCGCCTCCAACAGGCCGGGGTTGGTGAGCAGGTCCACAGCCGTCATAGCCATTCCTTTGGCCCCCAGCAGTATGGCCCCCTCCCCCTGCGGTGAGGAGGCCGCCTGTGCGAACTCCGGGCTGTGGGGAGGCACATCCGGGGCGGCAATGGCTATAGAGGGATGAATACCGGGCACCACCCGGCTTACATTGCCCATGTCCGTGCTGCCGAAGGGACGCCTCAGGTTGGGTGCGGGCAGCGGACGGCCCAGGGCGGCCAGGTTATCCGCAAAGGCCTGCCCCAGGGCCAAGTTCGGGCGCATGGGGGCGTACTGCACCTCACCCCAGCGGTAGCTGAGCCCGGCGCCGCCGGCGGTGGCTGCCGCACGGAAGCAGTTGAGCACCCGCTCCTTCAGCACCTCCAGGTAATCCTCGTCCACCGCACGGACCATGAACTTTCCGGCACAGAACCGGGGCACCACATTAGGCGCTTCCCCCCCGTGGGTAATGACGCCGTGGACTCGGTCGGTATCCCGGATGTGCTGACGCAGTGAGTTGATGGCCTGGAAGGCCAGCACCATGGTCTCCAGGGCATTCACCCCTTCCTCGGGACGGGCGGCGGCGTGGGCGGAGCGCCCCAGGAACTCCACATCCAGGGAGGCACAGGCCAGTGAGGCGTTGGCCAGGGAGTCCCGGACCCCCGGGTGCACCATCATGGCCGCATCGACCCCATCAAAGGCCCCCCGCCGCACCATCAGGCCCTTACCCCCCCGG
>JASLQE010000192.1 GCA_030744635.1 Dehalococcoidia bacterium
GGACACCCCAGGACACCCCACCCAGCGCCCCAACACCCCAGACGCACCCCGGGCCCCCCCAGGACACCCCCCAAAACCCCCCGGGTGGAGGAGCCGGCTGTAGACACTACACTGCACTTGCTGAAGTGTGGTGTGGGCAACTTGAATGACCCAGCTGTTGACCACGGCCCCTTGGACCCTGTTTGCCAGAGAGTTGAATTGGTATTATATGGGGAGTAGGGTGAGAATATAGGTCACAGAGGGTTACAATGAAAGCTGGGGTCCTTTACGGTCCGCGGGACATGAGGGTTGAGGAGCTGCCGGTGCCGGGTACAAGCGGCGACGAGATACTGGTGAGGATGGAGGCCTGTGGCATATGTGGCTCTGACCTGCATCTCTACAGGACCGGCGGCTTCGAAGATATGGGAGCGCCCATGGGTGAGGGCCGGATTATGGGGCACGAGTTTGGAGGAGAGGTGATGGTTGTGGGGGAGAAGGTGGAGGGTGTCAAGGTGG
Organism: Dehalococcoidia bacterium; assembly: GCA_030744635.1. GTDB lineage: Bacteria > Chloroflexota > Dehalococcoidia > JACVQG01 > JAHKAY01 > JASLQE01. Next base: position 496 of record JASLQE010000192.1, read on the forward strand.
GGGATAGGGTTGCCGCTCTGGCCATGGGTGGCTTTGCCGAGATGGTGCTCATACCCAAGGCCGTGGTGGGCAGGAATGTTTTCCATCTTCCCGAGGAGATGTCTTACCGGGAAGCGGCCACCCTGGAGCCCCTGGCGGCTTCTGTGCATACGGTAGCCGTGGCGGACCCTGCTCCCGGGGACACGGTGGTAATCCTGGGGGCGGGCATTATCGGCCTCAGCTGTATTCAAGTGCTGAAGGCAAAACACGACTGCCGCATAATCGTGACCGACTTCTCCGAGAAGCGCCTGGGCCTGGCCCGGCGGTTCGGGGCCGACGATGTCATACCGGCTGAGGGGCGGGACACCGTTGAGGATGTCCTGGGGCTGGTGGGGGAGCAGCACCCGGCGTTCTTGGGCTTCGGACTGCGTTCCGGGAAAGTGGATACTGTCATTGACTGCGCCGGCTCCGCATCCAGCACCGCTCAGGCCCTCAGGATGGTACGGCGGGACACGGGCAAAGTGGTACTGGTGGCCCTCTTTGAGAGGGAATCGACGCTGGACCTGAACTATATCACCAGGAAAGAGATACGGGTGAAAGGCTCCTGGGGGTGGAGCCCGGAGGAGTTCGGGCAGGCCCTGGAAATGGTGGCCCGCGGCGCTGTTGACCGCATACCGCTAATCAGCCACCGCTTTCCCCTGGAGAAGATACGGGATGCCTTTGAGGCCCAGACTGAGCCACAGGGTTCTGTAAAAGTCCTGGTGGAGTCTGCCCGGTAAGGGGCTGCTCTCAGCGACGGTCTCTTTCCCACCCGATAGTACTTGGTTGCCTATGTAACCGTAACAATGAGATTCTTCGTTGTGTTCAGAATGACACTTGGAATCTCTGTCGCCCTGAGCATAGCGAAGGGGCTCACTTCGCAAGACGTACTAACGCTTGTTTCTACAAGTTGATACAATCGGCTGATGTCAGAGGCTTGGGCCGCAGGCAATCTGAAAGCTGCGCATATTGCTCCAGAACGGGGATGCCATACACTGGCATGTAGAAGTGTAGGTGGACTACGATGGGGTTTTCTGGCCGAACTCCAGCCCCGCCTGGAACGCATGCCGGTTCAGCTCTCTGAGGCGGCTCCCAACGGGGAAACGTTGGTCAATCTGGGCCTCTAAAAGTTCTGGGGGCAGTGCATCTATGAGGCCCACATAGGCACCCAGCAGGATGAAATTGGCAGCCTGGGGACCGCCCAGGCCCATGGCCATCTCCGTGGCCGGTATTTTGACTATGCGGATGTCCGTTCGCCCCACGGGTGGTAGTCCGGCGCTCTCACACAGCAATATGCCACCGGGCATTACCCGTACCAGGAAGTCCTGCAGCTGGGAAGGCTCAAAAATGATGACACAGCCGGCCCGGGATACCATTGGGGAGGCGATATTGTGGTCAGACAGGACCACGGTGCACTCGCTGGGGCCGCTGCGCATCAGGGTGTAGTAGGTGGGGCTCCAGGTGACGGAGGTGTAGTGCTCCATGGCGGCATAGGCCAGCAACTGCCCGGCCAGCAGCA
>JASLQE010000193.1 GCA_030744635.1 Dehalococcoidia bacterium
TGGGCACCGTAGCCACCACAGTAATCCCGTAGCTATCCAGCCCGACTACCTTCTTGGGGTTGTTGGTAAGCAGACGCAGCTTGGTTACACCCAGGTCAGCCAGTATCTGAGCACCTACACCATAGTCCCGCAGGTCGGTTGCAAACCCCAGGGAGTGGTTGGCCTCCACGGTATCCATGCCCTTGTCCTGGAGAGCATAGGCCCGGAGCTTGTTGTGGAAACCGATACCCCGGCCCTCCTGGCGCATATAGAGGAACACCCCGCTCCCCTCTTCGGCGATTAGCTCCATGGCCAAACCAATCTGCTCGCCGCAGTCGCAGCGTAGGCTGCCGAATACATCACCGGTAAGGCATTCGCTGTGCACCCTCACCAGCACCGGCTCCCCGCCGGTGACATCACCACACACCAGGGCCACCTGCTCATCAGGGTCTACCAGGCTGCGGTAAGCGTGGGCGGTGAACGATCCATAGCGGGTGGGCAGCCTGGCCGTGGCCACCCGCTGCACCAGCTTCTCGTTGCGCCGCCGGTAGGCGATAAGGTCCGCCACGGATGCAATTTTGAGCCCGAAACGGCCGGCCATCTCCCTTAGACTGGGGAGGCGTGCCATGGTGCCATCATCGGCCACAATCTCGCAGATGACCCCTGCGGGATAGAGGTCAGCCATCCTGGCTATATCTACAGCGGTCTCGGTATGGCCCGCACGCACCAGCACCCCACCATCCCTTGCCCGGATAGGAAAAGTGTGTCCGGGACGGGCCAGGTCCTCGGGACGGGTTGTAGGGTCCAGCACCGCCTTGATGGTGACCGCGCGGTCATGTGCGGATATGCCGGTGGTAACGCCCTTTTTGGCCTCAATGGAAACGCCGAAGGCGGTGCCGTGCCTGGAAGTATTGTCCGAAACCATGGGAGGGATGTGTAGCTCGTCCAGCCTCTCGCCGTTTATGGCCAGGCAGATTAACCCACGCCCGTATTTGCTCATGAAGTTTATGGCCTCGGGGGTAACCTTATCAGCGGCCATCACGAGGTCGCCCTCGTTCTCGCGGTCATCATCGTCCACGATGATGACCATGCGCCCCGCCGCAATCTCGGCCACCGCCTCCGGGATGGTAGCCAGGGACATTTCTATTGCCTCCTCACCGCTCCAGGAAGGCCCGCAGCCTTTCTGCGGATAGGCCCCCCCCGCCAGACTGCTGCCTCTCCAGGTATTTTGCCATTATGTCTACTTCTATGTCTACCTCGTCTCCCGACCGCACCCGATCCAGTGTAGTGTGCTCCCGTGTAAAGCCCACCAGGGAGACGGCAAAGCTGTCACTATTGCAGTCTATCACGGTTAGGCTGACGCCGTCCACGGCGATAAAGCCCTGGGGGACCACATAGCGCACCAGGCTAACGGGCAGGGAGAAACGCACCACCAACGCCCCGGCCCGCGGAGAGACAGCCCGGACCTCGGCCGTGGCATCCACATGGCCCTGCACCAGGTGGCCCCCGATACGGCCACCCCACTGCAGGGCACGCTCCAGGTTAATACGGTCGCCGGAACGGCGCCGGCCCAGGTTGGTGCGCTGCCGGGTCTCGGCCATAAGCTCTACGGAGAAGCCACCGGGTTCCACTTTAGTGGCCGTCAGGCAGGCGCCGTTGACATTGATGCTGTCCCCGGGCACGGTGCCCTCCACCACCCTGCGGGCGGCGATGAACAGCCGGTCCCCTGACGCCGCCCCCACCCGGCCTATCTCCTCCACGATACCGGTGAACACTATCCGGCCACCCCCTTTTCAGCATCCCGCTTCTCCATGAGCGCCAGGAGGAAGAAGTGCACCTGGTTATCACCCTCCCTGGAACCAGTCTTCCTCAGGCGAAGAATGCGAAAATAAGGGGCGGCATGCCCCTCCTCCCAGGGCAGGGCCTCCGGGGGATTTTCCCTCCAGGTCTGCTCCCAGCGGCGTCGGGCCTCATCATTCATGTTATTGGGCATGTTATTGGGACTCAAGATAACCGCTTACTATTATGTCCGGCCCACGCCTGGTCACCCTCACTCGGGCCAGGCGCAGGGCCTCGGCCACACCGGCCACCCCCTCCCCGGCAACGGGCGTGGGAGCGGCACTCCCCCCTATTATTATAGGACTAATCACTGCATAAAGCTTATCCACCATCCCCCCCTCCAGCAGGGAGGCCAGCAGAACCCCACCACCCTCCACCAGCAGACTGGTGACGCCACGCTCTCCCAGGCGCGCCAGTAGGGCGGCAAGGTCCACCCTGCCCCCCTTCCCGGGTAGCGGCCACACCTCGGCCCCGGCTTGGGGGTGGGCACCGGCAGTGGCTACCACAGTATCCCCCGGCTCCCCCAGCATCCTGGCGGTGGCCGGCAGGCGTCCCCGGCTATCCACCACCACCCGTAGGGGGGCCTTCACCGTGAGGCCGCGGCCGGACCGGGCCGTCAGACGGGGGTCATCGGCCAGCACGGTATTGATACCCACCATCACCGCATCCGCCTGGCGGCGTAGCCAGTGGACGAGGAGACGGGCGGAGGGGCCGGAAATCCACTGGGAGTCCCCGCTGGCGGTGGCAATCTTGCCGTCCAGGCTCATGGCGAACTTGGCGGTGACGAAGGGTAGGCCGGTTGCCGTGTACCTGAAGTAGGCCTCGTTCATCTGACGGGCCTGTGCCTCCCCCTCCCCCGTATGCGTCTTGATGCCGGCCGACCGGAGGACCTCAACCCCCCGACCTGAGACCTGCGGGTTGGAGTCCAACGCGGCTATATGCACCTCCGTGACCCCGGCGGCCACAATGGCCTGGGCACAGGGCGGGGTGCGCTTCTGGGTATGGCAGCACGGCTCCAGGGTGACATACAGGCTTGCGCCACTGGATAGCATCCCGGCCCTCTCCAGTGCCACCGCCTCGGCGTGGGGGCCTCCCGGGGGCTGAGTGCAGCCCTCCCCGATTATTGAGCCCCCCCGCACCAGCACCGCCCCCACCGCCGGGTTGGGGCTGGTGGTGCCCAGGGTGCGGCGTGCCAGGGCCAGCGCGCGGCGCATGGGCGGGGAAAGTGGGCCTGGGCCAGGGGGTAGAGAATCTTTGGCCATGAGGAAAGAGACTACCTGAAGTCCTTCAGCAGGGGTGGCGGCGGCTTGTACTGGGGCAGTTGTGTCAGCTCGTATATACGGGCGCAGCTGGCCGCTCCGGGCTTCGCGCCCCTGTAGAACCACTCCTCCACGGCCTTGAGGGGCACGCCGAGCTCCTCTGAGAACAGCCTCACACTGCCGCCGAACCGGCTCTGCTCCAGCCACCCCTTGAGCGCGGCATTGTTGGCGGCTGCCCCCCAACGCCTTCTCCTCCCCGAGGACTCGCCCACCGGGGTGCTGGCGAACTCCCGGTAGTAGCGAGTAGGCGTAGGGCCTACCTGCCCCTGGTACTTGCTGCCCAGGCCTACCGAGCCATAGGGCCGGTCAGCAGGTGTGCTGAGCTGCAAGAAAGAAATCTGGCCTATGGCCATACCGTGGAAAAGGCAAATGGGGAAACCGGAAACATTTGACAGCTCCAGAGTCAGGTTCCCCTTCCACCCCGGGTCTACGAACCCCGCAGTGGAATGGACCAGCAGGCCTATACGGCCCAGCGAGCTCTTGCCCTCCAGGCGTCCCACTATGTCCGAAGGCAGGGCCACGTACTCTAGAGTGCTGCCCAGTATAAACTCCCCAGGCTTCAGCTCATAAGGCTCGTCGTTGGGGATATGTCTCACCTCGGTGCGGTCATCCACCGCTACCCTAGGGTCCAGGCACAGGCCATAGCCCCGTCCGCTGAAAACCCTCAGCTCCCGGTCCAGGTGGACATCCACGCTGGCGGGCTGAATACAAAGAGGGTCTAAGGGTTGGATTACAATCCGCCCCTTTTCAATCTCCGTTTTGATGGAGCGGTCGCTGAGTACCACGCCAGACCCCCGGTAGATGCCTAAATCGGCACCATTGTACCATCGGAGGGGTGGGTGGGCAACCTCGTCCTGACCCACCCGCTCCGAACGGAGTATCGGACTCCGCAAAGCGGAGAGTCCTTCGGACCGATACTCCGTTCGGAGCGGACTCCTTAGGAGAGTCCGCAGGGCGGACCCGCCCAATTAGATTGTTCTGGGGGCGAAGCCCCCCATTCCCCCCAAGGCAGTGTAGACGGCTAGTGTAGTGCAGCCTATATATCATTCGCTTTGGCCACCTTCACGAGGATGTGCTAAATAGCGGCCGTCCAGGTGAAGAGTTTGAGCGCTTTGTTCAGGAAAGCGTGCACCCTGCCAAACATATGCAACCCCTATTGAGCTACACTACACTAGCTTGTAGGGGCGCTGCTTGCCGCGCCCCAGGGCGGGGCCTGTTCTGCCCCTTCAGGGGAGGCGCAACGGGCCTGTCACACACGCCCATAATAATTCTTGGCGGCTTCACCCCACAGACCTCAAGTGAGGCAGGTAACCCCATGGAAAAAAAGGCCACCCACCCGGACGAAGCCTTAAGGGAGGCCTGGGGGCTGTGCCCCCGGAGAGAGTATATCGGGCGGGTGGGAAGAAACAGCTCCCATCGCCTACTTTATGGAGTAGACCATCTGCACCCGCACGTTGACCTCGGCCTCACCTGGTAGTATTTCTGTAGGCGCTGGCGCAGCTCCGGCCATACGGGCCTCCATCATTACGCCAGGGACGGGGGTGGGCGGGCTGAGGGTCGTCTCGCTAATATAGATTACCTCATCCAGCGCTATGCCGGCGGCCCCGGCTATCTGCTGGGCCTTGGCCACCGCCTCTTTTACGGCCAGCCCCCGGGCCCGGTCCTGGAGGGGGGAGGGATCGTTTATATCGAAGCTGATGCCCTGAATGCGTACCACATCACCGCCGGCCTCGGCAGCGGCATCAATCACATCGCCGGCATCCGCTACCTGTCGGATTTTGGCCTGCACTATGTTGCTTACCCGGTAACCCGTAAGCTCCTGCTTCCTCTTGGACTCTATCCATTGATAGACCGGCTGAATAGAGAACTGCGTGGTCTGGATGTCCTTCTCGGCGATGCCGTTAGCTTCCAGTACGGCCAGCACACCGGCCATGGCCGTGCGGGCTTGCTCCTGCGCGTCGGCCACCGTAAGCGCCTCAGCCTCTAAACCCAGCCGCAGCAACACGATATCCGGTGCATAGGTCACCCGGCCCGTGCCCGTGACCCACAGACCGAACTGCTGTGAGGTGCCAACGCCGGGGTATGCCCGTGCGGTAGCGGCCAGAGGGGCGGAAGTGGGACCCGCAGGCCCCGACGGGGCGGCCCCACCATCTTCCGTGGTGCACGCGGCCAGCAGAAGTGACACTGCGGCAATAAGCAAAATCAGTCCCTTTTTCATGTTTCCTCCTCTTTATCAGGGCGCCCTTGAAACGGGCCTGTGGCCCGTCCAGATTATATAACGGTGGCAACAGCTAAAAGGATAGGTTATAATTATTTGCGAATACAATGCGCATTGTCCGGGAAGTACTACAGACACTTGCCTTAACCCTTGTAGTCTATGCGGCCATCCAGTTGACCGTTCAGACCAACAAGGTGTACGGCTCCAGCATGGAACCCAACCTCTACCAGGGGCAGTACATTTTGGTCAATAAGCTGGTATACACGAAGCTGGGAGAGCGCTACCTCTTCCACCCACCCACCCGGGGGGATGTGGTTATTCTGCGCCCCCCGGCACAAGACAAGCTGCTCATCAAACGGGTTATCGGTCTGCCGGGGGATACTGTTGAGGTCGGGAATGGGATGGTATACATCAACGGGGAATCCTTGACGGAGCCGTATATTGAGGTGCCCCCGGACTACACCTTTGCACGGCGCTTGATTGACGATGGGCTATACTTTGTGCTGGGCGATAACCGGAACTTCAGTCTGGACTCTGCGGACTGGGAGCATATAGGCCCCGTCCCGGCGGAAAACATCGTGGGGCAAGCCTGGCTGTCCTTCTGGCCGCCGGACCGGGTGGGCAAGGTGCCCAACTTTGCGCATGCCCGGTGATAGGCCCCCCAACGATAGACCCCCCGGCGATGGCCCTATGGTATCTCCAGCACCGATGGTGATACGCAATGGATAGGGTAGAGCGCATCTTCCGTCAGGCGGGAGCGGTGCTGGAGGGGCACTTCCTGCTCACCTCGGGCCGCCACTCCCCCGTTTACTGGGAGAAGATGCGGGTGCTACAGCAACCCCGCCTTACCACCCGCCTGTGCCGACCCATCACCCACCATTTCCGTAACCAGGGTGTGGAGGTGGTAGTGGGCCCCACCATGGGCGGCGTGCCGCTGGCCTTTGAGGTGGCCCGTCAGCTTGGGGTGCGTTCAGCATATGCCGATAGGGAAGGGGACGGACGCATCATCAGGGGCGGCCAGCTCCTGGCCCCTGGCGAAAAGGTACTCATCATTGACGATATCCTCACCACGGGGGGTTCTCTGAGACACATGGTAGACGCAGTTGACCGGGTTGGAGCCAAAGTAGTGGGCATCGCCGTTATCGTTGACCGCCGCCCCGGCGGGGATACCCAGTTCACCGTGGGCGACACACCAGTGTTCGCCAGCCACCGCTCACCGGCGCCCTCGTACCCACCAGAAGAGTGCCCCTTGTGTAAGACGGCCGTCCCCCTGGAAAAGCTGGGGGGCAAGAGATGAGGACCTTCAACAAAAAGGGTGATGAGGGGGAGACCAGTCTCCTTTTCGGCATGCGGGTATCCAAAGCCGACCCCCGCTGCGAGGCCTATGGCACCGTGGACGAGGCCTCTTCCGCCCTGGGACTGGCCTGCTGCTTCTCCACCCCACAGATTTCCGACCTGCTGCGCTCCATACAGGAGGAGCTGGTGGTGCTCAGTGGCGAGCTGGCGCTCCCCCACCCGGAGGATGTCTCCCGCCTCAAGAAGCGCATCACCCCGGAGATGACCGGGCGGCTGGAAGAGACCATAGAGTCCCTGGAACAGGGCCTTGACATGCCACAGCGCTTCATCCTCCCCGGGGGCTGTCCCGGCGCGGCGGCGCTGGACCTGGCCCGGGCCACCATCCGCCGTGCGGAGCGGGCAGTGGTCCGAGTGCGGGACCAGGGCCTTTTGCCCAGCGCCGAGGTGCTGCACTACCTGAACCGGTTGGCTGACCTGCTGTTCACTGTAGCCCGTCATGAGGAAGGGGCCTCCGCCAGAGATGATAGCCCTAATTGACTACGGCGCCAGCAACCTTAAAAGTGTTGCCAAGGCCATTGCTTTTCTGGGGCACCAGGCAACAGTAACCTCCTCTCCAGCAGATATTGACCGGGCACGGGCAATTGTACTGCCGGGGGTGGGGGCGGCCCGGCCCGCCATGGAGAGCCTGGAGGGTTCAGGCCTGGCGGTTTCCCTACGCCGGGCACTGGCACAGGGGCGTCCCTTATTAGCGCTGTGTGTGGGCCTCCAGGTGCTATTCACTACTTCCCATGAGGGCGGAGGCTGCCCCTGCCTGGACATCCTGCCGGGAGAGGTGGTACGCCTGCCATCCGGACTCAAGGTGCCTCACATGGGCTGGAACCGGGTGCGGCAACGCCCGGACAGGCCGGGACTTCCTATATTTGACGGCATCCCGGACGGCGCATATTTCTATTTCGTCCACAGCTACTACGCCTCCCCGCGGGACCAGGAGGTGGTGGCCGCGGAGACGGAGTACGGCGTCACCTTCCCCAGCGTTATCGTACAGGACAACCTGGTGGCCACCCAGTTCCACCCCGAGAAGAGCGGTCAGGTCGGGCTTCGCCTTTACCATAATTTCTTCAGCCGGCTATCCTGAGCTTCCCGGCGACTCCGCCGTATATGCCCCGAGCGGGTGGGGGGAAATCACCATATCACCGACCTTATCGGGGGGTTGACAGGCCGGTGGACAGACCTGGTATGCTGTAAGGGAACAACTGTTCTACAGGAGGCACCCATGGCGAAAGAACTCTCCCAACGCCAGCAGCAAATAGTGGAGTTCATATCCCACTATATGGACGAGGAGGGAATCCCTCCCACGGTGCGGGATATCGTGCGTGGCTGTGGGCTCTCTTCCACCTCGGTGGCCGACTACAACCTCCGCATTCTGGAGCGGGAAGGGCAGCTACGGCGGCGCCCCGATATCTCCCGGGGCATAGAGATGCCGGGGTGGGGCAGGGGAGTGACCCGGGTGCCCCTGTTGGGGGCCATCGCCGCCGGTGCCCCCATCCCCGTGCCCGATACCGATACCTGGCAGTCCGCACCCCTGGAGACGGTGGAGGTTCCCGCAGAGATGGTGGGCCGGGCCCAGGGTGTATACGCCCTGCGGGTGAAGGGCACTTCTATGATTGACGCCCTTATTGACGACGGCGATGTTGTCCTGCTCACGCTCACCAGGACCGTCAACAACGGGGAGATGGCGGCGGTGTGGCTCAAGTCCGAGAAAGAGGCCACCTTGAAGCGGTTCTACCAGGAAAAGAGGCGCATCCGCCTGCAGCCGGCCAACAGCGCCCTGTCCCCTATGTGGGTATCCCCCCAGAATGTGGAGGTGCAGGGCAAGGTGGTGGCAGTGCTGCGCCGCGTGGGCTAACCCCGGACCGAAAACATGGATTTAAACAACTGCAAACGGACAAGGGAAGGCCCTGCGGATTACCACTGCACGAACATGGGCATGATTGTTTTCACCTGATAAGTTCTGCTGCGATGACAACACAGGTTGTTCTCGTGGCAAAACTCCCGTGACCGTTGCTGCCCCTTTGGTCGCTTTGACTTCCACCTGGAGTGCTTCAAGCGCCATCGTCCGCTCGGACTCTCCGGCCCGGTCCAGCCATGCCGCCACTGCTACACACGCCTTTTTCAACTGCTTAGAGTCCACCTGTTTGCTCACACACAGAGGCAACGCCTGCAATGAAGCCACCTGCTCTTGTAGTACCACCCGTTCGCGAGAGATTCGGGTCGCTTCCTCCCGGATGGATTCCTCTTGGACTTCCCCGCAACTGTAGAGGCGTACTAGACGGCGCTCGCGCTCATTCAAGACCGCGATTTCCGCTTCAAAACGGGCAATTTCTTGCCCATCGGTCTGGCGCTCAGCCCCGCCATTCAGTTCTTGGAGTACAACTTCCGGGTGAGCCAATACTTGCCTTACCTCTGACCACACTGCCCGTTCTAGGTTGTCTGCCTGCACGTAACGGGCCGTGCATGACCGTGATACGTTCCTGTCGTAGACATGACGACAGCGATAGTATCTATACGAGCGTCCATCTACGGTGAGCGTCTGGCCCACCATCGCCGAACCGCAAACGCCGCACTTAGCGCGGCTCCGAAGCGCATAGGAGTTTGCAGTCGGCAGGCGGCGCGTTCTCTCCGGGTCGTTCAGGATAGCTTGAACCCGCTGCCATATGGCATCATCTACTATGGGAGGAGAGGCACCCTTAACCTCAATCCACTCCTCAATTGGTTGCTGGACAACTTGTTGACAGTGTCCTCTGACCTTACCGTTCCGGATAGTAACCCGCTTCGTACGGCGATAAATCATGCGGCCAGCGTAAGACTCGTTGCATAGCATTCGCCTGATAGTCAGTGGGTACCACCTGCCGCCACTGAAGGATTGTATCCCTGCTTCGTTCAGTGCATGGGAGACCGCCGAAAAACTGCGAGTTTCCGCATATCGCTCAAAGGCACGTCGAACCACGGTAGCTTGAGACAGGTTTACTTCTCTCCGGCCCGTTTCCTTGTTGTATCTGTAGCCATAGCAGCCCTTGCCGGTTCCTTGGGGGATACGGCCTGACCTCGCTCGCTCCGCTTTTCCCCTCATTGTACGTTCAGCGATCTTCTCTCGCTCTACCTCGGCGATGAAGGCACGTGCAGCCAGAATAAAGCGGCCTATTGCAGTGTCCTCAAACTTCTCGGTGACAAACTCCAACCGGATTCCGGCCCGCTCTGCCTCATCGAACAGGACACCAATGTGGTTTTGGTTGCGAGATAGTCTATCCACAGCGTAAGCGACAACAATATCCACCACGCCGTCGCGTAGGAGACC
>JASLQE010000194.1 GCA_030744635.1 Dehalococcoidia bacterium
ATATTACAGTTTTTGATTTGGGATTGTAGAGGCACATTGGATAGCCACCGTCCTGGAAGCGTATGTCTAAACAGGCAGGACTGTACGCCAAATGGTAAGATAGGGGGCTGTGCATATCCACCGGTTTTGGCGCCGTCCTCATTATGCTTGGGTAATTCTGGCCAGTGTCATGGCCATAACAGGTATCACCACCGGTGTAAGGCTTTCCTTCGGAGTGCTGGTGGACCCACTGGTGGAGGCCCATGGGTGGAGCAGAGGAGCCATATCCGGCGGCTTTACCCTGCAGTTTTTAACAGCCATTCCGGTGGTGTTGGTGGTTGGGCGTATATCGGGGAGAGTCACGGTACGCCACATAGTTATGGCCGGGGCGGTACTCTTCGCCCTGGGAATGATACTCACTGCCACCGTGGACCAGGCATGGCAGTTCCAGCTCTATTTCGGGGTGTTGATGGGCGGTGTGGGGACTTCCGCCTTCCTGGTGGTCCTTCCGGTATTGCTCACTCAATGGTTCCACAAAAAGCTGGGGCTGGTGATGGGCCTGATGTGGAGCAGCCTTAGCTGGGGGCCGGCGCTGTTCTCACCGGCTATGCGCTGGCTAATTGACACCAGGGGGTGGGAATACACATTCATTCTGGTGGGTACGGCCGGTGGCGTGGCGATGCTTTTATCGGGCCTGCTGCTGAAGGACCACCCGCGTGAGATGGGCCTTGTTCCGTACGGGGGAATGCCACCGGAGCCACGAGCGGAAAACACCGGAACCCCTGTGGCAACCGTAACCCTGCGTCAGGTAATGGCCACGGGCAGTTTCTGGTCATTGATAGCCATCCATACTTTTGGTTGTGTCCAGCACGCCATCCCGTTGGCCCATATGGTGTCTATAGCTACCTTCGCCGGCATACCGGGACTCGCCGCCGCCGGCATGTTGACCATAACAGCGGCCGCATCGCTTTTAAGCCGGTTCGGCATGTCTATGATAGCCGAGGCCAGGGGAGGCCGGTGGACCATGGTACCCACGATGCTTATCCAGACTCTCCCCATCCTCCTATTGCTGGGTGGTGGAGAGCTCTGGTGGTTCTACTCATTTGCCTTTTTCTTCGGGATAGGCTATGGGGGAGAGATGGTGGGATTTCCCATCTTCAACCGTCAGTACTATGGTGCGAGGGCTCCCTTGAACGCCATATACTCCTACCAGATGGCAGGTGCCCTGGTGGGGATGTCACTGGGGGGCTGGCTGGGTGGGGCACTGTTTGACTGGACCGGGGCATATACCTGGGCTATCCTCGTGTCCTTTACAGCGGGCATTCCGGCCCTGGGGGCCGCATTATTGCTGCCACGGCACCGCTCCACTCACATAGTGTAATCTGTCAGCATATGTGAAACAAATGCGCAGTAGACGCGGGGCGTATAAAAGACGCAAAATGGGGTCTGGGGGTGAATGGTATGAAGAGCAGCACTAATATCGTATTCTCTGAAAAACCGAAGCTAAAGCAGCCAGTTATGGTCTGCGGCATAAGCGGCTGGGTGGATGGAGGGCAAGCTGCTACAGGTGGCATAGAATACCTCATTAAAAAACTAAGCGCAAATAGGTTTGCCGAGATGCACGCCGCCAGGTTTCACCTGTTTCAGGTGCCGGGGCAGCTTTCACTAAGGCCTTATATAAGGATTGAGGACGGGCTGCTAAAAGAGCACCGGCTTCCCCAGAACCAGTTTTACTACTGGGCCAGTCCGGATGATGGCAATGACCTGATTCTTTTTCTGGGAACAGAGCCCAACATGAACTGGGAGGAGTATACGGGTGGCATACTTGGCATAGCCAAGGGGTTTGAAGCTACCAGAATATACCTGCTTGGCGGTGTCCTTGACAAAACGCCGCACACAAAAGAACCCGCCGTCTCCTGCACATGCAGTTCACCCGAACTCAAAAAAGAGATGCAAAAGTACGGCGTGCAGTTCACGAACTATGAAGGGCCAGGGAGGTACGGCACCACTTTGCTTTATTCCTGCCAGGAGAAGGGTATGGAGATGGTGACCTTCACCGCCAGAACAACCTACTACCCAGAGTTCAATATAGTCATCTCTCACAACCCCACAGCCATACGGGCTCTGG
>JASLQE010000195.1 GCA_030744635.1 Dehalococcoidia bacterium
CTCACGCCCTTCTATCTGGTGGAGGGGCTGGGCTACTCTCCGCAGACGGCTGGGCTGCTGTTCGCCTTCTTCCCCGGTATGCGGGTGGTGTTGGCACCCCTTGCGGGGTCACTCAGTGACCGCATAGGAGTGAAGATACCATGCTCGGTGGGGCTTCTGATTATGGCCGTTGGTTTGGGGTGGCTGAGCCAGCTTGGCCCCAACCCGGGGGCGGTACAGGTGGTAGCCGCCTTTGCCGTGGGCGGGGTAGGCTCCGCCCTGTTTGACCCCGTGGGCATCCGCGCCATCATGGAATCGGTGCCGCGCTCACTGGTGGGCACGGCCTCAGCCTCGGTGCCGGCGGCCCGGCAGCTTGGTGGCTCTGTTGGTGGCGCTCTGGGCGGCGCCGTCCTGGCCGCCCAGGGGGTGGTGCTGGGGACCACGGCGGTGGTGGCGGGGTTCAGCGCCGCCGTCATAATGGCTGCAGTAATGGTCACCCTGGGCGCGGCCGCCTGCCTGCTGCGCCCCTCGGTAGAGGTGCCTCAAGAGCATGCGTAGAGCCGCCAAGCAGGCGCCACCCGGCATCCAGTTGACGCCGGGGGCAGCCCGGCTATAATGGGAAGCACTGTGACAGAGAAAATGCTCTCCCCCTACCGGGCGCTGGACCTTACCGGCTCTTCCGGCTTCCTTTGCGGCAAAATCCTCTCCGACATGGGGGCCGAGGTCATCAAGGTGGAGCTGCCGGGTGGAGACCCCTCCCGCCTCACCCCCCCTTTCCTGGGGGACTATCCCGACCCGGATCAGAGCCTATACTGGTTCACCTATAACCTGGGCAAGAAGGGCATCACCCTGGACCTAGAGTCCCCGGAGGGGCGTATGCTCCTCCTGCGCCTAGTGGAGAAGTCCGACTGGGTGATTGAGTCCTTTCCCCCCGGGCACATGGAGGGGCTGGGGCTGGGCTACCAGGCCCTGTCCCGGGTCAACCCCGGAATTGTGCTCACCTCCATCACCCCTTTCGGGCAGGACGGCCCCTACAGGGACTACAAAGGCCCGGACCTGGTGGCGATGGCCCTGGGAGGCTACATGTTCCTGTGCGGGGAGCCCGGACGGCCCCCGGTGCGGGTCAGCTTCCCGCAGGCCTGCCTGCACGGCTCCGGGGAGGCGGCGGTTGGCTCTATGATAGCCTTCTATGACCGCCAGACCACCGGGGAGGGGCAATGGGTGGATGTCTCCATACATGCCAGCGTCGTGCCGGCGTCTATGAATGCGCCCCCCTGGTGGCAGTTGAGAGATGTTATCGTACGCCGCCAGGGGACCTTCCGTGCAGGCCTCAGCTCCGGTGCGGTGCAGCGCCAGACCTGGCCGTGCCGGGACGGCTTCGTCACTTTCATCATCATCGCCGGGGCCGCCGGCGCCAACACCAACCGGGGCCTGGTGGCCTGGATGGACGAGGAGGGTCTGGCCGATGACTTTATCAAGGGTATCGACTGGGACAGCTTTGACATGTCCACTCTGACCCAGGAGATGCACCACGCCATGGAGGAGCGAATCGACACCTTTTTTATGTCCCACACACCCTGGGAGCTATACGAAGGGGCCATGGCCCGGCGCATAATGCTCTATCCCGTGGCCACCATAGCCGATATCGCCGGCAGCCCGCAGCTTGAGGCCCGGGGCTTCTGGGCCGAGGTGCCCCACCCCGAGCTGGGCCGCAGTCTCACCTATCCCACACCCATCACCCGTAACGGCCAGGGCCCCTTCCCGATGGGCCGTCGCGCCCCGCTGGTGGGTGAGGATAACGATGAGGTCTACAGGGGGCTGCTGGGCCTTTCGTCTTCCGATATAGATGGCCTCCGCCAAAGGGGAGTGGTATGACACGCCAGGTGTTTGAGGGCCTCAAGGTGGCCGATTTCACCTGGGCGGTGGTGGGCCCTATGATGTCCCGCTACCTGTCCAACCACGGGGCTACCGTGGTGAAGCTGGAATCCGCCACCCGTCTGGATGTGGTACGCATTGCACCCCCCTTCAAGGAGGCGCACACCCACCGGAACCAGAGCGGCTACTTCGCCATGTATAGCTCCGGCAAACTCGGCCTTACCGTCAACATGTCCCAACCCAAAGGGCGCGAGGTAGCCCGCCGCCTGGTGATGTGGTCCGATGTCGTACTGGCCAGCTTCGCCCCCGGGGTGATGGCGCGTTGGGGACTGGACTACGAGAGCGTGCGCCGGGACAGGCCGGATATCATTATGATTAGCACCACCAACCTGGGCTTGACCGGTCCGCATGCCTCCAGCGTCGGCTTCGGCACCCAACTCGTCTCCCTGGCCGGGTTCTCGCACCTCACTGGATGGCCTGACAGCGAGCCCAACCAGCCCTATGGGGCTTATACCGATGTGGTGGCCCCCCGCTTCGGCGCCTCTGCCATCATCGCCGCCCTGGACTACCGCCGGCGCACCGGACAGGGCCGGCACATTGACCTTTCCCAGCTTGAGGCCGGAGTCCACTTCCTGGCCCCCCTGCTGGTGGACTATTTCGCCACGGGGCGGGAGGCCTTGCGCTCCGGCAACCGTGACCCCGTCGCCGCCCCCCACGGGGCCTTCCCCTGCCGGGGGGAGGACCGCTGGCTGACCATCGCCTGCTCTACCCAGGAGGAGTGGCATTCCCTGTGCCGGGCGATGGGATATCCGGGGCTGGCTGACGACCCCCGCTTCACCACCCTTGAGGCCCGCAAGCAGAACGAGGGCGAGCTGGGCGAAGCGGTGGCCCGGTGGAGCCAGTCCCAGGAGGCCGAGGAGGCCATGTGCCTATTGCAGCAGGCAGGTGTGC
>JASLQE010000196.1 GCA_030744635.1 Dehalococcoidia bacterium
GGCTATGCCCTCCACCTCGCCCCCCCGGGTGCCGTGCAGGGTGTGCTTTTCCACCGGGGCCTTCTGGAATGGCTGGCCCCTGGCCTCGGCCATGGCCCTGGCGGTAGCCAGCGCGGTGCCCGATGGTGCGTCAGCTTTCAAGTGATGGTGCATCTCAGTAATTTCCGCGTAGTCAAAATAGCGGGCAGCTATCTGAGCCAGGTGAATCATGACTACCGCCCCCAGAGCGAAGTTGGCGGCCACCACCGCCCCCACACCATGGTTGGCAGATAGCTCACCTATCTCCTTCACATCCTCTACGCTAAGCCCGGTGGTGCCTATTACCAGGTTCACTCCCAGGGGCAGGCAAGTCCGCGCAGCCACCATAGCCCCCTGGGCGCTGGAGAAGTCCACCACCACCAGCGGTCGGATGTCACCTATCACTGCTTCCAAATCCGGTGCCGTGGGTATGGAGCAGCCGCTGGCCAGGGCCAGCCAGTCACCGGAGGCGCTGCTGTCCACACCAGCCAGAAGATGGAGGTCGCTGTGCCCCGCCAGGCCACCAAGCATTTCTCTGCCCACCCGGCCATTAGCCCCGTTGACGATGACACCTATGGGCATTTAGTCCCTCCGGGGATATGGGGGTCGGGGCGGGCCTCTCCGGTCCTGGTAACGCCTGTCCCCACCTCCGGGCCGGGAGGGGCGGGGTTCGGTCTCATACACCGCTCTTCGAGACAGGTTCACCCGGCCACGACGGTCAATCTCCATCACCTTCACCATCACCTCGTCACCTTCCTGGACTACATCGCCGGCACGCCGTACCTGGTATTCTGCCAGCTCCCCAAGGGGCACCAGCCCCTCTTTGCCAGGGAGTATCTCCACCATAGCACCGATGGCCATCAGCCGACTTACCTTGCCGGTATAAATCTGCCCTACCTCCACATCCTTTGTAAGGGCTTCTATGCGTGCCATGGCCTTGTTGGCCTGATCCTCGTTGGTGGTTCCTATAAATACGGTGCCATCGTTCTCAACATCGATGGACACTCCGAACTCTTCGCTCATGCCCCGGATGGTCTTGCCACCACTGCCGATAACGGCACCTATCTTCTCAGGGTTTATCTTCATGCGGTAAATCTTGGGGGCAAACCCACTGAGGTTCGTTCGCGGCTCCGCTATAGCCTCCCGCATAGACTCCATTATGGTGAGCCTTGCCTGCTGGGCCTGTTGTATAGCCTCCTCCAGCACTTCCAGGCTCACGCCCGTCAGCTTAGTATCCATCTGAAGGGCCGTGACACCCTGAGCTGTACCGGCCACCTTGAAGTCCATGTCTCCGTACTGGTCTTCCGCCCCTTCAATGTCGGTCAGGATAGCTTTGTTGCCGTCCTCCCCGGTAACGAGGCCCATGGCCACACCGGCAACATGCGATTTGACGGGCACACCGGCGTCCATCAGGGAGAGACTGGAACCACACACGCTGCCCATGGAGGTGCTGCCGTTGGAGCTTAGCACCTCGGACACCAGGCGTATCATATAAGGGAACTCATCTTCACCGGGCAGAATAGGCGCAACGGCCTTCTCCGCCAGAGCGCCGTGGCCCACCTCCCGCCGTCCCGGCCCGGTCATGCGCCTCACCTCCCCCACGGAGAAAGGGGGGAAATTATAGTGATGAAGGAACCGCTTGCTCTCCTCGGGGCTGAGGGTATCTATCTTCTGCTCCATGCCGACCGAACCCAGAGTAGTAAGAGTCAGCACCTGGGTGGCACCCCTGGTGAACAGCCCTGAGCCATGCGGCCGGGGCAGAAGGCCCACCTCGCATCTTATGGGCCGTAGCTGGTCGTAGGCCCTGCCGTCCAGGCGGGCACCGCTGCTCAACACTCGCTTTTTCACCTCGGACTTCACCCTGGTCTCAAAAGCAGCGGAGATCTCCTCTTTGGGAAATTTTTCCGCCAGCTTGCCTATAACCTCGCGGCGCAGCCCGTCCAGGCCGTTCTCCCGCATGGCCTTGTCCCCTGCCAGCAGGTCCGGCAGGGGCCCTTCCAGCGCGGAGGCAACGGCATCAGCCACTCCGGGGTAAGTGCCCAGGGCCTGGAACTCTAACTTGGGCTTGCCCAGAACAGAAATCATATCTTCCTGCAGGCGCACAATATCCAGGTTGGCCTCAAAGCCACGGCGCAGGGCCTCAGCCACCAGTGCTTCCGGAGCCTGTTTGGCTGCAGCCTCCACCATGACCACGGCTTCCCGCGTGCTGGCCACCGTCACCTCAAGCTGTGCCTCACGGAGTTGCGAGAAAGTAGGATTAAGCACCCAGTCCCCGTCAATATAGGCCACCCGCACCGCCCCCACAGGACCGTGAAAGGGTGTTTCGGATATACACAGGGATGCCGAGGCACCCACAATACCCAGTATATCGGGGTCGTTCTCCTGGTCAGCGGAAAGTATGGTGATGACGACCTGGACTTCGTTACGGAAACCTTTGGGAAACAGAGGCCGCACTGGGCGGTCGGTCAGTCTGGCCGCCAGGGTAGCATCTTGGCTGGGCCGGCCCTCCCGGCGAAAGAAGCCGCCGGGTATCTTACCGGCGGCGTAGAGCCTTTCCTCAAAGTCAATAGTGAGGGGCAGGAAGTCTATCCCCTCCCGGAGATTGCGGGACACGCAGGCGGTGACCAGGGATACGGTATCGCCGTATCGGACGGTTACAGCGCCACCGGCCTGCCCGGCAAAGCGTCCTGTCTCCACAATGAGTGATTTGTCCCCTACGGGACATTGGAACGTTGGCATGTAGTTTTCCCCCTTACCTCTTCAGCCCCAGCTTTTCCAGTAGAGACAGATAACGATTACCGTCTTCTCGGGCCAAATAGTTCAGCAGCCGCCGCCGCCTCCCCACCATCTTGAGCAGGCCTCGCCGAGTGCCTTCATCATGGCGATGCACTTTCAGGTGCTCGGTGAGTTCTCTTATACGATGGGTGAGGACAGCTACCTGAACCTCTGGAGACCCCGTATCATTCTGGTGCCGGGCATTATCCAACATTATTGCTGTTTTGGTCTCGTTGTCCACTTTTACCTTTCCAGTTACGAATTTATATTATAACACATACCGGCCCATTATATACACCAACGCTCGCTCCGGCCACCGGCTGTAGTATAATGAGACCAGTTAGCAATCTAATGTCCCCACTATTATAAAGCTTATCCAGGCCGATGAAAAGAGAGCCATGAGTGTGGGCACCGTAAAGGTACGGCTGAGACTGGCCGAAAACCATTCCCTGAAAGGCAAACGCCAGGTCGTAAAGTCCATCATAGCCCGGGTGCAGAACCGCTTCAATGTGTCCATCGCCGAGATTGAAGACCAGGATCATTGGCAGGTGGCCACTTTGGGCATAGCCTGTATTTCCAACGATGGCCGCCAGGTGAACCGGGTGCTGAGCCAGGTGGTGGAATTCATCGCCAACAGCCGGATGGAGGCCGAACTGGTGGACCATGACATGGAAATCCTGCCTGGGCCCTGAGCGTGGATAGTACTGCTTTTTTACGCCATCTGCGCTCCCTGCCCTTATACCATAACCAGGTAGCTCACCAGCAGGATATCCCGGCCAGGGTAGCCCGTCCCGGCGTCCTGGAGAGGCCACTGCCCCCCCAGGTGGAAGACCGGCTGCGGGACCTGCACCTCCTTCCCCTGTACACCCACCAGACCCAGGCCCTCAACACCCTGCGCGGGGGCGAGCATGTGATGGTATCCACCCCCAGTGCCAGCGGCAAGAGCCTGGTATATAACCTGGCCGCAATAGAGACCTTGGTTACGGAGAGGGGCAGCACCGCCCTCTATCTTTTTCCCACCAAGGCCCTGACGCAGGACCAGTGGCGCGGCCTGCGGGAGTTGGCTGTTCCCCACTTCCTGGACGAGCAAGAAGCCGGGGCATATGACGGTGATACCCCCACCTCGGAGAGGAGCCAAATCCGCCGCCGGGCACGGGTAGTGTTCACCAATCCGGACATGCTCCACATGGGTATTCTGCCCAACCACGCCGGTTGGGCACGCTTCCTGCGCCGGCTACGGCTGGTAGTGGTGGATGAGGCCCACACCTACAGGGGTGCCTTCGGCTCCCATGTAGCCCTGGTGCTGCGCCGCTTACGCCGCCTGTGCGCCGCCTACGGCGCACACCCCCGGTTCGTGCTGTGCTCGGCTACACTGTCTAACCCAGATGAGCTGGCCCACAAGCTGGTTGGGATGCCCTGCCCGGTGGTGACTGAAGACGGCTCCCCCAGCGGCGGCAAGGACTTCGTATTGTGGAACCCGCCACGGCTTCCCGGCGGCAGGGTAGGCCGCCGCAGCGCCAATATCGAAGCCGCCACCATCCTCACCGAGCTGCTACGGCACGGGGTGCGCACACTGACCTTTGCCCGCACCCGCAAGCTTACGGAGCTGATTTACCTGTACTGCCGGGATGCCTTGCGGGGCCAGGGGTATAATGACCTGTCCCAACGGCTGCGGCCCTACCGGGCGGGATACCTGCCGGAAGTGCGGCGGGAGATAGAGTCCCAGCTTTTTCAGGGCGAGCTACTAGGTGTGGTGGCCACCACCGCCCTGGAGCTGGGCATAGACATAGGCACACTGGATGCCACCGTCCTCACCGGCTACCCGGGCAGTATCGCCAGCACCTACCAGCAGGCGGGCAGAAGCGGCCGCAGCGGGGAGCGCGCCCTGAGCTTCCTGGTGGGCCTGGACGACCCCCTGGACCAGTACTTCATGCACCATCCGGAAGCCCTCTTCGGCAAACCGGTGGAGAACGCCCTGCTGAATCCGGCCAACCCCCATATCCTGCGACCTCACCTGCTGTGTGCGGCCTATGAGCTTCCGTTGGCCGAGGAGGAGCGGGAGCTCTTCGGGCATGAGATAACACCACTCATACAGGAGCAGGAGAAAGCCGGGCTGCTACGCCATCAAAGGGGGCGGTGGTACCCCTCGGCAACCCTTACCTACCCGGCCCAAGGGGTTAACCTGCGGTCTACCTCGGAGCGGGCATACTCGGTGGTGGACACCTCCCAGGGGCGTCTGCTGGAGACCGTGGAGGCGGCGGTAGCCTTCCTCCAGGTACATCCGGGGGCCATCTACCTCCACCAGGGGGAGAGCTACATGGCCACCGACCTGGATGTGTCCGGCAGGGTGGCCTATGTCCAGCCGACTGATGTTAACTATTACACTC
>JASLQE010000197.1 GCA_030744635.1 Dehalococcoidia bacterium
CACCTCAGGGTAGCAGGTGGTACCGGAATCAGCGGTGATGACCAGGGTGGCCCCCTGCTGGTAGAGGCGCTCCAGCACGGGCATCTGAAGCCCGTGGCCTTCCTGTCGGTGGGGGATGTAAGGGATAAGCTCGGCTCCAAGCGCCTCCAGCCCCTCCACCAGGGCAGCCGTGGCGGTAACGCCATCGGTGTCGTAGTCACCATAGACGGCAATCTTCTCCCCGTGCTTCAAAGCGCGGTGTACCCGCTCCATGGCTTGGGGCATTTCGGACAGGAGCATGGGGTCACAACTGAGCCGCTCGTCCGCAGCCAGAAAACTGTCCCATTCCTCGGGCCGGCTGAGGCCACGGTTGTAGAGGAGTTGGGCCAGAAGGGGTGGATAGCCAGGCTTGGCGGCCAGAATCTCTGGTGGGGCGGATGGAGCCACCTTCCACGTGTGTCGGGTCAAGCCGCATCCTCCCAGCGGCGGAGGACGAGCACGGAGTTGTGGCCGCCGAAACCGAATGAGCTGGACATCACCGTTCGCACTTCTTTGGGGCGGGCCTGGTTGGGCACATAGTCTAAATCACATTCCGGGTCTGGATTTGTCAGATTTATTGTGGGGGGTATTATACTATTTTTAATGGTCAACAGAGAAATGGCAGCCTCCACGGCACCAGCCGCACCAAGCAGGTGGCCTGTCATGGACTTGGTGGAGCTGGCCGGCACATGATAAGCATGCTGGCCAAAGACGGTCCGTATGGCCATGGTCTCATTGCGGTCATTGAGGGGGGTGGAGGTGCCGTGAGCGTTAATGTAGTCAATATCCTGTGGGGTGACATTGGCGGTGTCCAGGGCCTTCTTCATGGCCCTGGCCCCCCCCTCGCCACCCTCTGCGGGCTGGGTCACATGGAAAGCATCGGAGGTGGCGCCGTAGCCTATAATCTCTCCCAGGATGGTAGCTCCCCGGCGGCGGGCGCCCTCCATCTCCTCCAGCACCAGCACCGCTGTCCCTTCTCCCATTACCAGCCCGTCCCGTTCCAGGTCAAAGGGCCGGCATGCCTGCTGGGGGGCCTCGTTGCGGGTAGACAGCGCCCGGGCGGCCTGGAAGGCCGAAAAGGCCAGGGAGTTTATGGTGGCCTCGCTGCCTCCGGCCAGCATGGCCACGGCATCCCCGCGACGAATGGTCTCGCAGGCGGTGCCGATGGCGTCGGCACCGCTGGAGCAGGAGGATACAGTACAGAAATTGGGACCCTTGGCACCCAGCATGATGGATATCTGGCCGGCGGCGATGTCTGGTATCATCATGGTGGCCAGGAATGGACTCACCCGGTCAACCCCTTTCTCTAACATCACATGGTGCTGTTCCAGAAGGGTGGAGATGCCGCCAATGCCGCTGCCTATGATGACTCCAATTTGGTTGCCGTTCTCTGGCCCTATCTTGAGTCCGGCACCTTCTATAGCCTGAAGGGCGGCGGCCACAGCAAACTGGCAGAAGCGGTCCATGCGCCGTGCTTCTTTGCGGTCCATATAGTCGGTGGGGTCGAACCCCTTCACCTGTGCGGCGAACTTGGTAACGAAGCCGCTGGTGTCAAAATGGGTGATCTCTGCCACACCTGAGCGGCCCTCCATGAGGCCCTGCCATGTCTCTTGAGTGGACAAGCCCAGGGGAGAGATAACCCCCATTCCGGTGACCACAACCCGGTTCACTTGTATCCTCCTTCAGGGATAGAGCAACTGTCTGGACTGCTGGCGTAGTTCGTTTCTGAAATCAGGGTGAGCGATGGCTACCAATTCATCCGCTCTCTGGCGCAAGGTCTTGCCGCGGAGCCGGGCGATGCCGTACTCGGTAACAATGTAATCGGCCAGGTTGCGCTGCAATGTAACCGGGGTGCCCGGTGGCAGGTAAGGCACGATGCGGGACACCTGGCCGCCCTTGGCAGTGGAGGGCGTAACTATGATGGAGCGGCCACCTCTGGATAGCCAGGCCCCATATACGAAGACTATCTGCCCGCCAGCAATCCCCAGCATTTGCTGGCCGATGCCCTCGGAACAAACCTGCCCGTAAAGGTCTACCATTAAGGTATTGTTGATAGTTACCATATTATCATGGGCTGCAATGACTCGGATGTCCTCCAGGTAGGCCACATCCACCAGGTGGAACAACGGGTTCTCCACCACCCACTGCATCTCCTCGGTGGTACTGCCGCCGATAGTAGTGACTATAACTTTGCCCCGGTTGATGGTCTTACGGCTGCCGTTGATTATCCCCTCTTTGACAAGGGTGATTATACCCGGCGGGGTGGCTTCAGAGTGGTAGCCGATATCACGCTTTCTCTCCAGCAGGCCCAGCCTCACCAGGGGCTCGGTAGTGCGTCCTACGCCTATCTGTATGGTGTCCCCGTCACGCAGCAGGCTGTTGACATAACCCGCGATGTCCTTCACATAGGGCGAAGGCTCCTTGAGGGTCCTTCCTGCCAGAGAGCCTGTTCCCGGTGCCCTGCCGGAGCTGGTATGCTCCACAAAACAGTCTATCTGGGATATATGTACGAAATTATCGCCGTGGGTGCGGATGAGGTGTGG
>JASLQE010000198.1 GCA_030744635.1 Dehalococcoidia bacterium
TATCTTTTGCCGGCACCATCGGCTTTGTGGGCATCATAGTTCCCCATATGGTCCGCCTTCTGTGGGGGCCGGACCACCGCTTTTTGCTGCCCTTGTCGGTGCTATCCGGGGCGGTGTTTCTGATTATGGCCGATACCCTGGCGCGTACCGCTTTCAGCCCACACGAGCTTCCCGTGGGCATAGTTACCGCCTTCGCGGGTGCCCCGTTCTTCCTGTATCTGCTGAGGCGGCGACAGAGGCTGGTGTTCTGATGAACGGCGGATGTCGTCTGGAGGTGGAAGAGGTCAGCATCGCTTATGGTGACCGGAC
The DNA here is from genome assembly GCA_030744635.1 of Dehalococcoidia bacterium. Taxonomy (GTDB): domain Bacteria; phylum Chloroflexota; class Dehalococcoidia; order JACVQG01; family JAHKAY01; genus JASLQE01. Next base: position 310 of record JASLQE010000198.1, read on the forward strand.
GGTGGTCCGGCATATCACGCTGAACGCCGCCTCCGGGGAGGTCGTAGGGCTTATCGGCCCCAACGGCTCCGGCAAGACCAGTCTCATTCGTGCTATCAGCCGTGTGGTGCCCATATCCGAAGGCCACATCCTGATGGACGGCCTGGATGTAAGCCGCATCTCCCGGCAACAGTTAGCCCGGCTGGTGGGGGTGGTGTCCCAGAATCCGCATCTGCCGGAGACATTCACCGCACTGGAGATAGTCCTCATGGGGCGAAACCCTCACCTGGGGTTGCTACGCTACGAGGGACCCCGGGACTTCGCTATCTGCCAGTGGGCCATGGAGGCAACCCGGTGCTGGCACCTGTACCAGCGCCATATGGGAGAGATTTCCGGGGGTGAGAGGCAACGGGTGGTCATTGCCCGGGCACTGGCCCAGCAGCCCCGGGTGCTGCTGCTGGACGAGCCTACCGCCAACCTGGATATCAATCACCAGTTGGAGCTGATGAAGCTGATAGAGGGACTGAAGGAAAATCTGCTGGTGTTGATTGCCATCCACGACCTCAACCTGGCCTCCCAGTACTGCGACCGTTTGGTGATGGTAAGCGACGGCACCATGTTTACCCAGGGCAAGCCCGCCCAGGTCATCACACGGGAGAACATCCGGACTGTATACGGGGCCGATGTCCTCATCCATCCCCATCCCGCCAACGGGCTGCCGGTGGTGCATGTGGCACCAGGGGGAGCCGGACAGTGACTGAGGCCGCAATACTGATACTGGCCGTGGTGCTGGACTGGACCATAGGGGAGCCGCCACGCTTCCTGCACCCGGTGGTGGGCATAGGTAGAGCAGCCGCCGCTATGGAGGCGCTGGCCCCACGCAACGGACGGGCTGCACCTTTCCTGTATGGAGCGCTGGCCACAGCGCTGCTGGTGGTGCTATTCACCGCCTCATCCTACTTGCTGTTGTCCTGGCTGCGGACATGGAACACCGCTATATACATAGTGGTCGGTGCCCTCATCCTCAACAGCGCTTTCTCTCTGAAAGGTCTCCTGTCCGAGGCTTTGCGAATAGGGGAAAGGCTGCGGCGGGGGGATCTGACGGAAGCCCGCCAGGAGATGCGTGCCCTGGTAAGCCGGGATACCGCAGGGCTATCCCCTATCATGGTTGCCTCGGCTGCGGTGGAGTCGGTGGCGGAGAACGCAGCCGATAGTTTCGTATCCCCACTGCTATTCTTCCTGCTGCTGGGGGTCCCGGGG
>JASLQE010000199.1 GCA_030744635.1 Dehalococcoidia bacterium
AGCTTGTGGCCGGTGCGTGTTAGAGTAGTGGTGGCATCCTCCACCACAATCACCTGATAGCCACGGTCGTTGGCCTCAATGGCGGTATTGTAAACGCAGCAGTCCGACTCCACTCCGGTTATAACCAGGGTCTCTGTGCCCCAGTCCTGCAACCGTTGCCCTATATCAGTGGACACAAAAGCCCCTGAGGTGCGCTTCATAAGCACCGGCTCCCCGGGCTGTGGCCGGACCTCATCCCGGATTTCAAACTCCTTATTGCCGGGGAAGCTCCTGTCATAGCCTATGCGGGGATAGGTCCTGCGCCAGGTATCCGGAAGGTCAGAGAGATCCTCTTTCTCCGTGCCCATGACGGTGAACAACACATTCAGACCGCTGTCCCGGAACTTGGTCAGCAATTTCTGGATATTGGGGATGACGGTATCGTCAAGCCTGTCGTAGAAATAGTCGGGGCGTAGACCGATAGTGGGGAACTTTATGCCGATACCATAGTCCCGGTGGGCACACACATAGTTCATATCCATTACCAGCAGGGCCGTCTTCTGCGGGTCTATGGAGAAGTGGGGTACTATAGGCACCACCTTTTCCAGGACCTCCTTGTCCTTCCAAGCCTTGCCCATATCCTTTAGGCCGAACTTTGACTTCCGTTTCATAAATCCCCCTTGTTCAATTATAACTCATTAGTTAACACAAGAGACGTAAAACTTCAACCGGCTGTTATTTATAGCCTTACCCGACGGGGATGGGTGCGGCACTTTTCGGCGGTTATGATGGCCAGAATGCGGTCTATGGCTGCCTCCACCTGGTCATTCACCACCTGATAGTCAAACATGTGGGTGCGACCCATCTCATCCTGGGCTTTCTGAAGGCGAAGGGCAAGCTGCTGTGCTGATTCCGTCCTGCGCTGGCGCAGCCGAGCCATCAGGTCCTCTGTAGTGGGAGGCGAGAGAAAGACGAGCACCGCCTCCGGCACCCGGTCTTTTATGGTAGTAGCCCCCTGCACATCAATCTTAAGGAGAGTATCCCGGCCCTCTGTCAGGGCCTGCCGCACAGCGGCCAAGGGCACACCGTACCAGTGGTCATATACCCTGGCGTACTCCAGTAGCTCGCCGGATTCCCTCATCCGTTCAAACCGCTCGGTGGGGAGGAAGTGGTAGTCCACCCCTTCATGTTCCTGGAGCCGGCGTTTCCGAGTAGTAACGGTCACCACCCAGTAGAAGGGTAGTCCCCGGGTCTTCATCCCCTGAAGCACGGCATCCTTGCCCACCCCAGACGGTCCGGAAAGGACAAGAAGCAGCGGGGGGGTCTGGCTCACACCTCCGCCTCTAACACTGAACGGGGTATCACTCTGCCCGTCAAAAGCCGCCCCGCCACGGTCTCAGCCGAAACGGCGGCCAGGATAAGGTGCCCGCTATCAGTAACCAGGACCGACCGCGTCCGCCGGCCGCTGGTCATATCAATAATAAGGTTACTATTCTTGCCATCCTGTACCAGGCGCTTGATAGGTGCCGAAGTTGGGGGGACAATGGCCACCACTCTGTTCATAGCCACCATATTGCCAAACCCCACATGGACGAGCTCCGTTGTCATAAT
>JASLQE010000200.1 GCA_030744635.1 Dehalococcoidia bacterium
CGTTCTGGGGTGGTGTTTTCTGGGCGCTGCTGGCCATCCTGCTGGTAAGCACAGCGTTTATCATCTGGCGGCTCCTGCTCATACTTAGAAGGGAGGTTGAGTAGCTATGCAAGTGGAGGCTACTATTGTTACCATCTGACCAGATTACGTAGCGATAGCATTTAGCGGACTAACACTCTTCATTATCCTGGTCGGTTTAGTGTACGCTGGCATGCAGTTGCGTTCAGCGGAGAAGGCGCGCCATTCTCAGGCCCTTCTACACTTTCTTGAAGTCTGGGACTCTGATGAGATGACAGAGTCTCGACGTCTCATTAATGATTATCAGCAGCATACTCTTGCTGGGGAAATTGAGAGAGCTAATCTGATGAATACTTCGAGTTACTTCCGCCTAACCAGGGTAGCCGACTTATCCGAAGACCTGGGTCACGCTGGGCTCAGAAGTAAATACCTCAATATGGAAGACATTGTGCGAGAGTTTGGTGCCACAGCGACCTATTATCAACGGCTTTACGCAAAACATATTGAGAATGCGCGGAAGAGGGAAGCAAATGGAGAGCAGGGCACTGGAATTGAGCCGGTGTATGAAAACTTTACTAACTTAGTAGACGAAATAGGAACCCAAAAAGGATACCTAATGAAAAGAAGTGGGTTAGCAAACGGAGGAACTCTACTTAGGAGGCCTTCCTTTAACCGAAGGAGGCGGTGCTGGTGGCCGCGGATGTTCTCCGGGCTTTCCGGGGGGGGTCTTTCCCTATCTCTCAAGCTTGGGGGGTCGAGGCGAACTCATCATCTGGGTCACCTCCTTTTGAGCTTAATTTATTCTGCTGCTGCCAAAAAGTCGAGTGGCACACACGTAGTGTGCTAATCCGGCGGCCACCATAGGCGCTATGCCTCACCGGGGAGGGCGTATCTCCGGCCCTTCCCGGTTCATACGGTAGTCCGGCGCGGTGATGATTATGAACTCGCTTATGGATGGATCCCCTATGCGCGACATGTAGCGGGTCTCAATCTGGTTCATATGCAGCGATGTGGTTATAACGGTGGGCAGCTCTGCGTTGTAGCGGAAGTTCAGGAGTTGGTACAGCTTATCATGTGCCCAGGGGGTGGAGGCGTGCTCCCCGAAGTCGTCCAGAATCAGCATAGGGGTCTGCCTTACCGACTCGAAGGCCTCGTCATAGCTGGTCAGGCTATCCGGGCTGAAGGTGTGGCGCAGGTGGTCTAACAGGTCGGGGACCACCAGGAACAGGGCCGGCTCCCCCTGCGCCCGCCGGTGATGGGCGATGGAGGCCGCCAGGTGGGTCTTGCCACAACCGTTGGTGCCCAGAAAAACCAGCCAGCCCTCCGGCCCTGCGGCGAACTCCTTTGCCTTCTTGTGGGCATAGTTAAGCCTTTGCTGCTGCTCGGCGGGCAGGTCCTGGCGGCGTTTCCAGGTGGCGAAGGTCATTCGTTTCAGCCGCGGCTGCCCCAGCACCTCCAGCCTGGCGAGCGGGGCCACCCGGTCTCCCTCTAACTCCAGCGCCCGGCTCAGTGCGGGATCGGTGAGGCGCTGGCGCAGTGGCTCCTCCAGGCGGCTCAGGGGCAGGCGGGTGGTGAAAACGGTGGGCAGCCGGGCCTGGTAGCGGTAATCAATCACCTGGAACAGCTTATCCGCCGCCCAGGGGGAGGCGAAGTGGCCCCCTAGGTCATCCAGCACCAGCAGCGGCGCAGTTTTCACCTGGGGCAGTAGCTGGTCATAGGTCATCTGGCTATCCGGGGAGAAGGTGGAGCGCAGGTGGTCCAGGAACTGGGAGACTGAGACGAAAAGGGCCGGCTCCCCCTGGGCCATGCGTTGGTTGGCGATAGCGGCGGCCAGATGGGTCTTGCCGGTGCCCGAAGGTCCGGACAGCACCAGCCACCCCTGAGGTCCCTGGGCGAAGGCCTGGGTAGCCTGATGGGCCTGAGAAAAGGCGGGGCAGTCCCCCCGCCTGCCGCTGGGGTTCAGGTTTTCAAAGGTGAGCCGTGTAAGCGGGCCGAGGTTGGAGTACAGCTCCAGCCTGGCCAGCCTGTCCTGTGGCCGGTCCCTTCGCAAGCACACACATGGCTCCAGTCGGGAGAAATCGGGCTGGCCGGAGGCCGGGGTGGGGTGAATGAACCCCGCCCCCCGGCAGACCGGGCACAACTCTTCCGGCTCTTCAGCGGGGGGCTGTCCGCCCATCGCGCCACCTGGCGTATCTGTCTGCATCCTCTTCAAAACCTCTCCCATGCTTTCCACCTTCCCTACCCTCCTCGGCCCAGCGTTCCAGGATTCGGGCCACATAGCTCCAGCGCCGCTTGTTGTGGGACACCGCCTCCCGGAATGCCTCTTCTATCCAGGGGGCGGGATACCTCT
>JASLQE010000201.1 GCA_030744635.1 Dehalococcoidia bacterium
TCCACCCGCCCCGGCGCTGCCCCGGTCCCCGTTGAAGAAGAGCTACGCCGGGTGCTGCCGGTGTTGGAAAAGGTAGTGTCATCGGTAAAGGTGCCCGTGAGTATAGATACCTACAAGGCGGAGGTGGCACGCCGGGCTACAGATGCCGGGGCTGCCCTCATCAACGATGTATGGGGCCTGAAACGGGACCCGGCCCTGGCCCGGGTGGCAGCGGATATGGGCCTGCCGCTGGTGCTGATGCACAACCAGCGGGGCACCTGCTATGTGGACCTGGTGGCCGAGGTGGCGGCCGGCCTGCGCTGGAGCCTGGATAGGGCACAGGAGGCTGGGATACCTGCAGGGAGCCTGATTGTGGACCCAGGCATCGGCTTCGGTAAGAACCTGGAGCACAACCTGGAGCTTATGCGCCGGCTGGGCGAGTTGCGCTCCCTAGGGCATCCGGTGCTGCTGGGCACATCCCGCAAGTCCATGATAGGGCTGGTGCTGGGCCTGCCCCGTGAGGAGCGGGTGGAGGGGACGGCGGCTACGGTGGCCCTGGGCATCGCTGCTGGCGCAGACATTGTGCGGTTGCACGATGTGGCCCCCATGGTGCGGGTATGCCGCATGGCGGACGCAATAGTGAGAGGCCCTGTGCCCCAGGTTTAGCCCTGCCGTGGGGACAGGGCTTCTACCTTACCTCTACGCCGGGTGCGGTCACCTCAGGTTCCATGTCCAGGGCCTCGGATGCATCCAGTAACGCCTGCCGCCGAGCGGCGCTACGCCGGGCCAGGGGCATGTCCACGAACTTTTTTACACTCACCACGGCAAACATGGCCACCATATATCCCATCATGCTGATGGGGTCACCGCTCCACAGGGCGGCCACGGGCAGGAAGGCGAAGCCCAAGGTTTGAGAGAAGTTCCAGTGGCGGCTTACCGCCAACACCATGCCGGCCACGGCGACTCCGGCCAGTGTCTCTAGGGGCATAAGGGCCAGCAGCACTCCCGCCGTGGGCGCAAACCCCTGACCCCCCCTGAAGTGCAGGAAGGGAGACCAATCGTGTCCAGCCACCACGGCCATACCAACCGCCAGCACCCACACCTCACCCAGGCCGACTTGGCGGGCGAAAAGGACTATGGCGGTCCCCTTGGTGAAGTCCAGTACCCCTACCACCAGCCCGGACCAGTGCCCAATCTGCTTGAAGGTGTTGCGGGCACCCACATTGCCGTCTCCCACCGTGCGGATGTCCACCCCGGCCATCGCCCTGGACAATATGTATGCCCAAGGCACCGCACCCAGAAGGAAAGCCGCTATCAGGACGACCGTCAGGACGACCACAATCACCCACTTACCTCGCTAAGCCATGCGTTGGTACCTACATTATAGCACCTGACACCACCGGCTGGCTGCCGTTGCCCAGATTTGCCCACCGTACCTTGCTCTGCTACGATGGTGCCGAATGAGCCACGATACAAAACCCCTTGACCACGGCGATGGCACGATAGCTGCCCTGGCCCGTCGCCGGGGTCTGGTGCTTATCGCGGTTACACTGGGCATGTTCCTCCTCTTTTTGGACTCGGCGGTTAACGTGGCTTTGCCCGCCATCTCTCAGGACCTGGGCAGCAGCATCCAAGGCGTGCTGTGGATAATCATCATCTACCAGTTGGTGAGGGTAGCCCTGCTGCCCACGCTGGGCAACGCGGGGGACAGCCTGGGGCTCAGACCGGTCTTCATCACAGGACTGCTCCTTTACACCCTGGGGGTGGCGGTGGTGAGCCTGTCAGGGAATATCCCACAGATGGCATTTCTTAGAGGCTTTCAGGCCGTGGGCACCGCCATGCTGTGGGCCGCCGCCCCGGCCCTGGTGGGCCGGGCCTTCCCCATCGGCGAGAGGGGCCGGGCGCTGGGGGTTATGACCGCCGGGGGGTCGGCAGGGCTGATAGGCGGCCCCCTGCTGGGGGGCCTGTTGCTGGAGTGGTGGGGGTGGCCCGCTATATTCTGGTTCCGAGTCCCTGTTGGCATTACGGTAATAGCGGTGGCCCTGATAGCTGTGCGCGGCGATACCCGGCCCCCCCCCAAGCCTGGCAGACACTACGATATAGCCGGTGCCGCCACCCTTGCCGGGGGCCTAGGGTTACTCACCATGGCCCTCTCACTATTCGGCCACGGTGTGGGCACCTTGCTGTCGCTCTTCATGGTAACGGGGGGTCTGGGGCTGCTGGCTGGCTTCGTGGCGGTGGAGGCCCGCTCCTCCTCCCCCATCATTCCCATTTCCATATTGAGGCACCGGGCCTTCCTGGTAGCGGTTGCCCGTGGCTATCTGGGTCATACTGCTATATTCATAGTCTGGTTCCTCTTCCCCTTCTTCATGGAGGAGAGGCTACTGTTATCGGCGGCCATGATGGGGGTGATGCTTACCGTGCCTCCATTGGTAGCCACGGTAGTCTCCCCTTTCAGTGGCTGGGCCTCAGACCGGGTGGGTACATGGTGGCCCGTTAACATCGGGCTGCTGGTGGCGACCGTAGCGGTGTGGCTGCTGGGGGGGGTTCAGGGGGGAGACGCAGTGCCGCCGGTGATGGCTACCCTGGCCCTAATGGGCCTGGGGTTTGGACTGTACCAGGCCCCCAACTATAGCTCACTGCTGAACAGCGTCCCGCCGGAGAGGATGGCTACTGCGGCTTCCATGCTGGGCATGTCCACCACCCTGGGCACTATTACGGCCGTGGCCCTGTCCAGCGCAGTATTCTCACTGCGGAGAGGGGCTTACGAGGCCCTTCCGCCAGGAACGGCCTTTGACCTGGCCTACCGGGACACACTGTTCGTCTTCGCCATCATAGGGACGCTGGCGGTTGCGGTATCTCTATCTGGAACCAGGCAGGAGTGGCGGCAGAGGCGGTAGCGGCTGACCGTTGGGGCGGTCACACCCCTATCTCCATCATCTCGGCAAAGGCCTCCACCCGGGTGCGGAACTGGCCCACCGGCACCACGATATCCGATTCCAGGAACAGGGTTGGTATACCAGCCCTGTCCATCGTTGCTTTGATATCAGGGGCATCCCACTGGTGAGGGTCACAGAACTTCTGCTGCATCACGATGACGCCCTGCACCCTGAAGTCCCGGGTTAGCTCCTGCAGGAAAACCATGCGCCGCTTCTCCGCCAGGTCTTTGTTGGGGCAGGGGGGCTTGGCAATCATGCGTTCGGCTATGGCCGCTACAGGGTCGGCCCCATCGGGTGTGGTATTCCAGAAATAGCGGGTGCCTATACAGTGCTCATCCACCACCACCCCCAGGCCCAAGGAGTCCAGCAGGCGCAGAAAGCTGATGTCGTCATTACCGCTGCCTATCAACATCAGGCGCGGTTTGCCGTCACCCCCCTCCTTAGGATTGGGGGGCTTGCCCTTGAGCTCGGCCAGCAGCTCCTCCAGCCAGGTATTGGCCTCCCTCTTGTCCATTACCATGGTGGCCAGGACCACCTCCATGGCCTCGGCGCCGGTGATGGACGGGTTATCCTGCTTCCTGAGGTCATAGATGTCCCGGAGCAGGCGGCGGTTGGTGTCATATACATCCAGTGCGCTGCGGATAACCTCCGGGGTAAGGGCGGTGCCGGACTCCTCCTCCAGGGAGAGGCGCAGCTCCTCCAAGCTCCTGGCCAGATTAGCCAGGGCCATAGGTGTGTGCAAGGAGGGAGGGACATACAGGTCATAGCTGTAGCCTGGGTCCAGGTGGCGGCACCAGCTCACATAGGTCTGCTTCATATGGATGCAGCAGTGACCCTGGAGAATGCCGCCCAGGTAGTCATAGCGGCCCAGCAACCCCTGCGCCAGGAAATCACGGGAGCAGGGACACCACTTGCTAAATATGTGGCGTTCGCTCACATCCTGGGGCTCGTGACTGCCCAGTATGCGCACAGGCAGGTTACCGGTGGCGTAAATCATCTCATCGGGCAGATAGGTACACAGGTAGCCCATCACCTTGCGTCCGGTGGCCGCTTTCCACTCCGATGCATAACGGTGCCGGTCCTCTACTACACTCCGGAACTTATCCAGCACTGCCATGGTCTGAACCCCTTTCCACTTGACCTCTAAAGGCTTGATTGTAATACAAAGGACAAATCATACCAGATTCATTCCCAGAAAGAAACCGTGCTTCGGGAAAGAAATATTTGTAATAGCTATATGTCGTATATCACAACACCTTGACACAGAGATATGCCGTGGTATACTGGGCATCCTCAAGTACCCCTTCCGCATCCTGTTGCCTATCGAGTCCGCGCTGCTGTGCCTGGAGTTGCTGGCAACCCTGGAAGAGAAGTTGAGGTTCCTGTGGCGGAGGTAAAGACTTGAGCCCGGGCATGGCAGCAGTTCTGGGCATGGCCCTCTTGCTTGTGGTGCTGGCGGCCAGGCTCCCGATAGGGTTCTCCCTCACCCTGGTGGGCTTCCTGGGCTACGGCATCGTAGGAGGTTGGGGGGCAGCGTTGGGGATGTTAGGTATTGAACCATACTCTCAGGTTACCGAATACCTGCTCAGTGCCGTCCCCATGTTCCTGCTCATGGGCCATTTCGCCCACCACACCGGAATCAGCGAGGAGATTTACAGGACGGCCTACCGCTGGCTGGGCTTCCTGCCGAGGGGGCTTGCCCTGGCCACCGTGGCCGGCTGTGCCGGGTTCGCCGCCGCCTCCGGCTCCAGCGTGGCCACAGCGGCCGTAATGGGCACGGTATCCTTACCGCAGATGGCCCGCTATAACTACCACCCCCGGCTGGCGACGGGCTGTGTGGCCGCTGACGGCACCCTGGGCATTCTAATCCCCCCCAGCATCACCCTGGTCCTCTTCGGTATCATCACCGATACCCCCATCGGCGAGCTGCTCATAGCCGGTCTCATCCCCGGCATAATGCTGGCCTGCATCTTTATGCTCACCATCTATGTGATGGCCCACCGTAACCCGGCCCTAGGACCCCGGGCGGAGCCCTTCTCCTGTGGGGAGCGCTTCGGCGCCCTGTGGGGTGTGTGGGGCATCCTGGTGTTATTCGTACTGGTGATGGGCGGCATCTACGGGGGCATCTTCACCCCCACCGAGGCCGCCGCCGTGGGCGCTGTGGGCGCTTTTACACTGGCGGCCCTTAAGCGGAAGTTTACCTTCGGTGTCCTACGCACCTCCATTATGGACACAGGTCGCACCACGGCCATGATATTTATCACCATTGTCGGTGCCGTAATCTTCAGCTACTTCCTGGCCATAACCCAGGTCCCTACCCGGCTCTCCGAGTTCCTGGCAGGGCTTCCCGTCTCCAAATATGTCATCATATCCGGCGTCATCGCTCTCTACATCCCCCTGGGGATGTTCATAGAGGTCATCGGCGTGATGCTGCTCACGCTGCCTGTTCTGTTCCCCGTCGCTGTGAACATGGGTTTTGACCTGGTTTGGTTCGGCGTGGTGGTGGTAATCATGATGGAGCTGGGGCTAATCACTCCACCCGTGGGCATGAATGTATCCGTCATCAGCGGCATAGCCAAGGATGTGCCGCTATACGAGATATTACGGGGCATACTGCCTTTCTTCCTGGGTATGCTGCTCCTGGTGGCAATCCTGATAGTTTTCCCACAGATAGCCCTCTTCCTGCCCAATACTATGCGTTAGCCTGTATCCCTCTCTATCAGGACACGTCTGCTTCAACCAATCAGCTAACCTCGCCTTGCCGTTTTAGGTTACATCCGCACACAGCCCCAACCCACCTGGCAGCATAGTTACCGGTATGGAATGGCAGCAACTTTGTTCTTTCTTGAGGGATGGTGGTAAGTTGGTTTATACTTAGGTAGACTGGATACTTATACGCCAAAGGAAGCCATTGCGCCAAGAGAAACAAGACTACTACGCCGTACTGGGTGTCCCCAGGGGGGCAGGCGAGGAAGAGATAAAGAAGGCCTACCGTAAGCTGGCCTTCAAGTACCATCCCGACCTCAATAAAGAGCCCACCGCATCCGAACACTTCAAGGAGATAAACCAGGCCTATGAGGTCCTCTCAGACCCCGAGAAAAAGGCCAAATATGACCGCTGGGGCCAAGCGGATGCGGGCTGGGGCCGCGGGTTTGAGGGCTTCGGCTTCGGTGGCCTGGGGGACCTGTTTGATGCGTTCTTCAGTGGCACTACCACAACCACCCGTCGGGCCGCCCAGAGGGGGGCGGATATCCAGGCACACCTCACCATTACTTTTGAAGAGGCCGCGCAGGGAGTGGAGCATGGTGTTGAGGTGCAGCGGGTGGAGAACTGCTCCCAGTGCTTTGGCTCCGGCAGCCACCCCGGCAGCCAGCCTGAACAATGTCCAGTATGCTCCGGTGCCGGCCAGGTGCGCCGGGCACAAGAGGGCCTGTTTGGCCGCTTTGTGAGTGTGTCCACCTGCGAGCGTTGCGGTGGCGAAGGCAAGGTCATAGCTGAACCGTGCTCCCAGTGCAACGGTACCGGCAAGCAAAAGGTAACCCGGCAGCTTACTGTGGGGGTGCCGGCCGGTGTGGAAGACGGCACCCAGCTACGCCTGTCCGGTGAGGGCCATAGTGGCAGCCATGACGGCCCCCCGGGCAACCTCTACATCCTGCTCTCCGTTCAGCCCCATCCACTGTTCCGGCGTGAAGGGGATGACCTGGTATACCAACTGGCCCTGAACTTCGCCCAGGCATCTCTGGGCCACAAGGTGAAAATCCCCACCATGGACGGCAAGCAGGAACTGAAAATCCCCCCCGGTACACAGTCCGGTAGGGAGTTTGTCTTCAAAGGGAAGGGAGTGCCCCACCTCCACGACCGAGGCAAAGGGGACCTGGTGGTACAGGTCTCCGTGCTCACCCCTTCCTCCCTGACCAAAGAGCAGCGCCGCTTGCTGGAAAAGCTGGCGGATACCCTGGGGACCCCCGAAATCCCTGCTGAGGAGGCATAGGGGCCTGTGGGCCGCTGGAGGGAGGTAACGGTTGGGGTATCTGAGGCCGAGTCCGCTGAAGTGGCTGCCCTGCTACAGGCCCAGGCCCCCGGCGGCACCGTTATTGAAGAGACCCGCGAGGGGACTGTGGTCAGTGCCTATTTCCCGCTGGACAGTAGCCCGGAACCGGGCGCCGGTGCGCTAAACGCCCTGGCCCATCACTTCCCCCACCTGAGGCCGCTGGCCAGGCCTTTGCTGGAGGAGGAGTGGATGCAGGGCTGGCGGAGCTTCTTCTCCCCGCTGCCGGTGGGAGAGAGGCTGCTGATATTACCCCCATGGGAGCACCGCCGGCCTCCACATGGCCGGGTAGTGGTGGTCATTGACCCCGGCCCCGCCTTCGGCACCGGCCACCACCCCACCACCCAGATGTGCCTAGAGGCACTGGAGCGCAACTTGAGGCCGGGCATGCGTGTGCTGGACCTGGGCACCGGGTCCGGCATACTGGCCATAGCGGCCGCCCGCCTGGGGGCGAAGAAGGTGGTAGCACTGGACACGGACCGGGTGGCAACCAAGGCCGCACGCGGCAACGCACGGGCCAACCGTGTGCTGGGGCGGGTATCCGTGCGCACCGGTAGCCTGGACGGCAGGTTGAAGCCCTTTGACCTGCTCCTGGCCAATATCAGCAGCCAGACAATCATAGAGGTAGCCCGCCCTCTGGCCCGGGCCGCCCATCCCGGTGCGGTACTAGCCGCCGGCGGCTTTCTCGCTGAGGGCCTGAGCGCTGTGGAGCGTGCACTGGGGGAGGCGGGGTGGCATACTGAAGATGTGCTCACCGGAGACGACTGGCGCACCCTGGTGGTTAGCAGGACATAGACTGTGCACCGTTTTTTCGTCTTTGAAGACTCCATACAGGGGGACAAGGTGTCCCTGGAGCCCCGTGTGGCCCGCCAGCTACGCGATGTGCTGCGTGCCCGCCAGGGCACCCGCGTCATCCTGCTGGATAACACCGGCTACGAGTACAATGTAGAGCTTTCCTGGGTGGGCAAGGATGGCGGCGAGGCCAAGGTGAGGGAAAGCCGCCCCGCCCGCGGTGAGCCCCATACCCAGGTCCGCCTCTACCAGTCCATACTAAAGGGGGACAAGTTCGAGCTCGTCCTCCAGAAGGGCACCGAGGTAGGCATCAGCGCTTTTTACCCCGTCTTCTCCCTGCGTTCGGTGGTCACCGATGTGCGGCCCAACAAGCAGGAGCGCTGGGAGCGGGTCCTCGCCGAGGCCGCCGAGCAGTCCGGTCGGGGACGCCTGCCCCTCCTCTCGGGGCCAGTGTTGTTCACCGATGCCTGCGAGGGCGTGGAGGGGCTGTCCCTGATGCCTTATGAAGGGGA
>JASLQE010000202.1 GCA_030744635.1 Dehalococcoidia bacterium
GGGTGTTGAGGGCCGTGGCTAAAGATAGCGATGACCGCCTTCGGGAAGTTGCCCTGGATGCATTGCGTGAGGCCGAGGCGGCAGATGACCTGTTGATATCCTATGAGTGAGCGTTGTCACCCCGGCGGCGAATAGAGCACCCGGTATCGGCCGGGGGCGTGGTCTACCGCAGGGCTTCTCAAGAGGTTCAGGTGGTGTTGTGCGGCAGGTCGGAACCTCTCCTATGGGGTCTGCCCAAAGGCACGCCAAACCCCGGAGAGACCATCGGGATGGCAGCCCATCGTGAAGTGCGGGAGGAGACGGGACTTGAGGTGGAGGCCGGCCCCAGGGTGGGCTCAATTCGCTACTGGTTCTCCAGCGGCGGAACACTGTTCCACAAGACGGTGCATTTCTTCCTGATGCTCCCCGTGGGGGGTTCACTGGAGGACCACGATGCGGAGTTTGATATCGTGCAATGGTTTCCCGCCGAGAAGGCTTACACCATCCTCAGCTACCGGAACGAGGTGACGATAGTGCGCAGGGCGATGGACATAGTATCTGCGGACGGGGCGAAATGCTGACACGGGTCAGGGTCAGGTTGCGGGCCAAGCGGACGGAAGATGTCGCCCAGGACTATGCCTGGGGACAGGACCGGGAGCTTTGCGAGCTTGAGGCAGCCATCCCTATCTCGATACCCTTCAGTGACTATCAGCGGTTGTTTGCCATGGAGTTAAGACAAGAGCCCAAAGGCTGCGTGCGTTTTAGTATAGAGACGAGCAATGGGGAACACATCGGCAACTGCATGTGCTACCAGATGGATGAAGGGAAGGGTGAAGCCGAGGTTGGTATCCTCATCGGTAACCGGGCATACTGGGATGACGGCTATGGTGTTGAAGCAATAGATCTGCTACTGGAGCATGTATTTACGACTACCTCTCTGGACAAGGTGTATCTGCATACCTTGACCTGGAATTATCGTGCCCAGAGGTGCTTTGCCAAGTGCGGCTTCATGCCATGCAAAGAGGAGCCGCGGTGGGGAAGGCGCTTCCTAGTGATGGAGTTGGACCGTCGCAGGTGGGAGGTCGGCAGGTACAAAGAAGACCCCCCTCCCCAACAGGAAGGGGGGTCCAATCAAGTCGCTGGGGACTAAAAGGACGGGCCCAACTCCCGCTCCCGGTTCTTGCCAATTGTCTTCGGAACCACATCCACCAGGTTCTCCACCGTCCAGCTGCCCTCTTTGAACAGGGCCTGGCTGGGGGCCAGTTCTGGGTAGATGCCCACATAGCCCTTGTATACCAGGAAGGTGCAGCCGTTGATGTTGTCCCCGGCATCAGATGCCAGGAAAGTAATCAGGGGGGCGATGTCGTCAGGGTCCAGGGCCTGCAGCTCTTCCACGAGGTCGTGGCGACCTGCCCGCTCCCAGTTGGCTATTAGCTCTGGGTTGATGGTCATGCGTGTGGCAGCCCGGGGCCGGATGGCGTTGCAGGTCACTCCGTAGCGGCCCAGATCACGGGCAGC
>JASLQE010000203.1 GCA_030744635.1 Dehalococcoidia bacterium
GAGGTAGGCGGGGAATATATCCTCCTGCCCCCGGTTGTACCTAATCCCCCATGGGACTCCTAGCCCTGTGTAATATCCCCTCCTCTATACACCCGCCATCCTGGCCTCTCCCTTCCATCCACAGACATATGTTAACATTTATGACATAATGTAAGCGTATCAGGAAAGCATAGCCCCACGCGTTGTAAACACCCCAGAACTTGGGGAGAGAAAGAAAAGAGGGGTATCCAATGTCACTACGAAAGATAGCTAAGATACTGGGAATATCCCCTCCATACCTTAGCTTGCTGTTAAACGGGAGGAGGCCGTGGCGGGGGAATCTAAAGGAACGCTATCTGGAACTTGTAAACACTTTTGTAAACACCCCAGAAGCTATCACCCCATTGCCCAAGGCATCTAAGGACAAGCCACACTTTGAAGAAGCATTTGGTGGAGCTGAGGGGATTCGAACCCCTTACCTCCTCAATGCCATTGAGGCGCTCTCCCAATTGAGCTACAGCCCCGCCTGCCCCATAGTGTAGCAGACAGGCATCTCCCGAGCAAGGCGGTTGGCGGCCTACGAAGCCTGTAATCATATAAAAGCTGCTATTTGCACGGCCGCAGAACTAACATCAGGCCGCACGTAAAAGTGACAAAATAAGCTTGACACGACCTGACTCTACCAGCAAGATGGGGATACGGATAGTGGCAGGGCCGCTCGCTCTCTGGCCTGGGGTAAGCAGGAGGCATTTATGGGTGAGGCGACGGGGGGGGCTGGGGTTGCGGGGCATCTCCCTGGAAACCCTCCCCCGACTGAAACGGTTGCGTGACACTCATTTCAGCAGCCGCCCCGAAATCTGCGTAGAGCTACCCCGGTTGATGACCCGTTACATGAAAGCCCTGGATAACCCGTCTGACCCTCCGGAGCTCCGCGCCGGGAAGAAGCTCAAGTGCCTGCTGGAGAACAAGCGGCCCGTCATTGAAGACGGCAGTCTGCTGGCCCGCAGCGGGGGGCGTCCCCTCGGCAACGGAGAGGGGGAGCGAAATGGCAATATGGGTTTCCAGCGACTGGCACTGCGACCCGGGCGGGCTGAAGCAGGCTGTTATGGAATGGATTAACCGGGGCAAGGCGGGAGGCCACCGCCTGATAGGGGATGGGGACCTGTTTGATATCCTCCTCTTGGGGAGAATGCTTTTCCAGAACGCCGCCTCCGTAGAGCAACTGGCCACCCTACTGGACGGTTACCCCTTTGACTATGTGGCTGGAAACCATGACCCGTACAACATCGTCAGGAAGATTATGGCCTCTTATACCAACATCACCATGCACCGGCAGTTACGGATAGAGGAAAACGGACGCCGGTATTTCCTCACCCACGGGCATCGGTGGGCCGTGGACTGGGGGTTCCTGAGGTTAAGGCACATAGCACCCAGGCTGGTGGAGACCATGGTGAATGTGGCCTCCGGGCCATGGTACTGGTTGTGCCGGCGTGTGGGTTGGCTGGCCAGCCGGCCCGCAGCGGGTGCCCCGGCAGGCAAAGAGCTGCAGAGGATTAACAAGCTCATCAGGGTTATCTGGGCGGGGGCTTCCCACCACGCCCTGAAGCAAGACTGCTGCGTCATACTGGGACACACCCACGCCGCCGGTAGCCGGCAGCGGGGCATCAGCAAAGAGGCGGGGTTCCTTGCCTACATGGTGGACGACGGCGACCTGCCGGACGACACCTTTGTGGAGATAACGGGCGGTGCTGTAATGAAGTTGCTTTAGCAAGCTTCGGAGTACTGCCAGTTACCACATGGCTGAAATGTATGCACAGCAGAAGCCGGGTATTCACCCCGCGTTGTAGGATCTGACTGGCAGTGCCCAGGAGGACATATCACCCCTCTAACGGAGCGGTTGCTAACCAAAGGTCACGTGCCCGCTTCCCCATCTGACAGGTAGCTCAGGGGGCTGCGGCCCCCGGGGTTCTGGAGGGCCAAGCCCCCCAGATAAATGAGCTGGGCAGGTCCACCTTGCGGACTTTCCGAAGGATTCCGGAGTCCTTCGGGCCGATACTTCGTTCGGAGAGGGTGGGACGAAAAAAGGTTGGCTAAACGGCCTGCTCTCCCCCTTTTATCCTTGACGCTGGTAGATACTCGGTGTACATTAGAATTGAAGGTGTAATATGCCTATTTATGAGTACAAGTGTCCCCAGTGCGATACCAATTTCGAGAAGATGCGCTCCTTCAGCCAGTCGGACGCCGAGTCCCCCTGCCCCAGCTGCGGCACCGGGGGCAAGAAGCTGGTCTCGGTGTTCGCCTCCTTCTCCAAGGGGTCTGACGGCTCCTCGGCGCCTATCGGCGGCGGTGTTCCCTCGTGCGGCAGTTGCGCCGCCACCAGCTGCAGCACCTGTGGGTAGAGCTAACTGAGCTAATCGGCGTCCGCATCCACTACGGACAGCCTTTTTCTGCCCCACCACCCTGCCCACGCCAGCAGCACCCCCTCTACCGCCGTGGCCCCTACCACCAGCATTGTAGCGTCTCGGAAGAACGGCTCCGGGAACATCTGGATGAGCCTGTCCGTGGCCGGGTCCAGGACCCACAGCATGTTGGAGAAGCTCACCAGGTGGAACAGGATGAACAGGCCCTGGAAGTTCACCGCCGCCGCCCCCGCCAGCAGGACCAGCAGGCCCACGGTTAGCAGTCCACCCCATTTCAGGGTGTACAGTAGGTGACCCCAGAAACGCCTCCGCCGCAGCGCAAAGCCCGCCACCACGAATGCTACCGCATACCCCAGGAGACCGAACAGCATGCGACGGTTGAAGGAGATGAGGGTTTTAACATCCTTCAGGTGGTCCACCTCTTTCTGGTTGAAGAGTTGTATGGTCTCACCACGCCGGAGTATCATGATGTCCACCTGCTCCTGGGGGGATACCCAGTAGTCAATAAGCTCCCGTCCGGCCCGGGCCACCTCCTCCGGGTCTGCCCCCAACCTCTCCGCCGCCCCGTAGCGGTCCAGCCCGTACAGGTACACTGTATCCGAGTGTGCCACCATGTCCATGTTGAAGGTGAAGAGGAGTACGGGGAGGGCCAGTATAAAGAGCAGCCGGGCGGCAGATAGTGGGACACCCTTCTGGTTCATAGTGTCTGCCATTATACAGGGAGGCCCTGTCTTTTCCCAACCCCCCCGCTCTGGAGCCAGTTCAGCGAGCACTGCCCTTCCCACCCGCCCGCCCGAAGATTATGTCCGGGGGGGGCTACACCAGCCAGACCCCCTGGGGGCGGGGTTAACTCCCTCCGCCCACCCTGGTTTGACTTTCCCTGGCGGATGCATTAGAATATCTCTCTTATTCAAAAACTTTAGGCTACTACTCGGGAGGGATACTATATGGCAACCGCAACCGACCTCAGGACACTGGAGGAAATCCGAGCGATAAACGCCGACTTCCCCTACACTAAGCCCATCCAGGAGTGGAAGAAAAAAGGGGGGAAGGTATTTGCCTGGCAGTGCACCTATGTGCCGGAGGAGGTCATTGCGGCCGCTGGCATACTACCGGTGCGCATGACCGGTGACTCCCGCGAGCTGGAGCTGGAGGAGGCCAACGCCCACCTCTACATCAACACCTGTTCTTACTGCCGGTCATGCCTGGAACTGGCCTTGGACAACCAGTGGGACTTCCTTGACGGCTATGTATCGGCGGCCACCTGCGACGGCTCCCGCCGCCTGGCCGATGTGTGGCAGATATATGTCACCAAAATACCGCTTATTTATGTACTCACCTCGCCCCGCAAGTTCACCGAAAGGGCACACATGCTCTACCTGGATGAGGTCCGGGAGATGAAGAGACTGGTGGAGGAGTTCTCCGGAGCCAAGATTACTGATGATTCTTTACGGGACGCCATAAAGCTATATAACCGTACCCGTCAGCTCCTGCACGACCTATACGACATGAAGAAGGCGGACAACCCTCCCGTGACCGGCGCCGAGACCCTGGAGATAATCAACGCCTCGTTCAGGATGCCTCGGGACCAGTACAACGACCTTTTGGTGAGGCTGCTGGACGAGCTGAAGGCCACAGGACGCCAGGTAACCGGCTCGGCCCGGCTCATGATTAGCGGCAGCCCCCTCAACAACCCCCAGTTCATCAAGACCATTGAAGACGAAGGGGCCATAGTGGTGGTGGACGAGCTATGCATGGGCACCCGCTACTGGTGGGACCAAGTGGACACCAACACCTACTCGGACCCCCTAGAGGCCATATCCAGACGCTATCTCAACAACTTCCCCTGCGCCCGCATGGTGCCCTGCGACGCGCGGTTCGACAGGGTGTTGGATTTGGCCCGCGAGTACCGCGTAGAGGGAGTTGTGAGCCAGATAATCCGCTACTGTGTCCCATTTGCCCATGACCAGCCCTTGCTGCGGGAGAGGCTGGAGGCCACAAACGTACCTGTCTTGGAGCTTGACACCGAATACGGCCAGTCCGGCACCGGGCAAATTCGGACTAGGGCACAGGCCTTCATGGAAATGCTCACGGCCAAGAAGTAGGGGAACTACGCCATAGGCGTCAAACCCCTCATGGCTGAAATGGAATATTACCAGAGCCTCAGGAAGGCTACTGGAGGACGATCAGTGAAAGTCACGGTTCGGGATGATACCCGTTACAGGCAGCTTATACATGGCCTAGAGCATATGGCTGAGCACCGCCGCCGCCACCCTACGACCAAGAGCGATGCCCTCTACTACCAGTTACTGGCCCAATATTTCAACAACGCCCTGCACGCTGGTGAAGCGGGCAAGATGGTGGTAGCCAACACGGTCATGACCCCCAATGAGCTCCTGAACGCCATGGATATGGTCCCCCTCCACCTGGAGGGTCTGGCGGTTATCTCCGTGCCCGTCCTCAGGGACAGCGACCAGATGCTGAGCATGGCCAAGAGCTTCGGCCTGCCACCGGAGATGTGCTCCGCCC
>JASLQE010000204.1 GCA_030744635.1 Dehalococcoidia bacterium
TACGCTTTGTGTGGGGGGGGCGGGGGCGGGGGGGGTCCACGGGGGGGCGGGTGGGGCTGGCCACCGCCAAGGGGTTGGTGCTGGGCCTGGGGGTGCCGGTGGTTGGGGTGAGTACGCTGGAGGCCATGGCTTTTCCACTGCGTGGGATAGGGCTGACCCTGTGTCCGGTCATATCCGCAGGACGAGGCCGGCTGGCTGTTGCCCTGTTCCGGGCGTCGCCCAATGGGTGGCGTCGGCTCAGGGCGGAACACCTCACCACCCCGCAACAGCTCGCCGCCAGGCTGCCCCGGCGTGCCGTCATCTGCGGCCAGCCACCTCAGGAGGCCCTGGAGGCCCTTGGGCGGGTATCGGTGGTCCCACCTTTAACACCCGTAAACGGTGTGGCCGCCCTGGGGTGGGAGAGCTACCAGAAGGGTAGGGTGGACAACCCCGCCCGCCTCCGACCTCTGTACCTGAGGCCGCCATCCATCACCCTGCCCACGCCTAAACAGGAGGTAGCTACATGAGCCTGCAGGAGCAGCGAGGGGAGTTCCCCCTATGCTACGGCTGCGGACGGGATAACCCCATAGGCTTCAGGCTGCATGTCCATGGAGATGGGGAGCGTACATGGACGGAGTTCACCCCCGGGGAGCTACACTGCGGGTGGCCGGACATAGTACACGGAGGCGTGCTCTGCGTGCTTTTGGATGAAGTGGTCAGCTACCTGCCGTATTTCCGGCTCCCAGGCTTCAGGACAATGACCGGTAGGATGGAGACCCGCTTCCGGCGGCCTGCTCGGAAGGGACAGCATCTGCTAATCTCTGCTTGGGTAGTCAAGGCCAGAAGCAAAGTGGTAGAAGTGAAGTCCTCCATTACACTGCCGGACGGCACCACCGTGGCTGAGAGCGATTGCCTGATATTTGTACAGGGGAAGGAGATATAGTAGTGGAACAGACCCTGGTCATAGTCAAGCCGGATGGAGTGCAGCGGGGACTGGTGGGGGCTATCATATCCCGCCTGGAGCGCAGGGGGCTTCGCCTATCGGCCCTGAAGCTGCTTCAAGTTGACCAGGCGCGGGCCCGCAAGCTGTATAAGATCCATCTGGGTAAGCGCTTCTACGAGACTCTGGTGAGCTACATAAGCTCCAGCCCGGTGGCGGCAATGGTGTGGCAGGGCCAGGGGGTTATTGACATAATACGGCGCACCATGGGGGCCACCGACCCCGCGGAGGCCGGGCCGGGCACCATCCGGGGTGACTGGGGGATTAATATCGGCCGCAACCTCATCCACGGCTCCGATTCCCTTGAAAGCGCCGAGCGGGAGATACCCATCTTCTTTGACTCCGGGGAGGTTGTGCACTACCCCCGGGCGCTGGACCCGTGGTGCAGTGAAAACGAGCTATAGCAAACCAATACGCTGATTACGGGGTGCAGGCGAGTAGTGTGGTGATGACCTAACGAGGTTTAGATTCCGAGAAAATCTGAAGAAGAATATCTAAGGAACCTAAGAAACCTAAGAAAAGGCGGCGGACACCCCTTTGCTCGGCAG
>JASLQE010000205.1 GCA_030744635.1 Dehalococcoidia bacterium
CACAGCCGTCCCGGGGCAGGGCAGGCGTGAGCAGGTCAGATTCTTCACTCCGCTCAGAATGACACCTTTCCGCAGTGTCACCCTGAGTGGAGCGAAGGGTCTCAATTGTTGGTGAAATGAGATGATGGGAAACTCAAAACATGATTGACATCTTTCTGTACATGTTTGTAGCCTGGGGGGTGCGGAAGGTGGGCAACCGGTGGTTCCCGGTGCTCATGCCCCAGGGAAGGCTGAAGCCCCTCCTGTGGGGCTTCCTGGCCGGGGTGGCCGGTGGCGTGGTGGCATACTTCCTGTTCCCCTATGGACCCAGGATAGGCACCAACTACCTGGCCGGTGCGGTGGGAGGCACCACCCTGCTCTACCTGGCCTGGGGCATGGCCCCCTTCCTGCACATCATGGCCCGGAGGCAATAGCCTTTCTGTTCTTGCTCCCAGGCCCCAAGGACGGCCCCGGAAAACAGCGGTCAGCTGAGGCGTTCGAGGCCCAGCCGCTCCAGGAAGGACTCCAGCCGGTCCGTTACCTGGCCGGGGGTAAAGTCCCTGGGGTCGCTGTTGGAGGACTCATAGGACACGGTGGGGAAGCCCGCCTCCTCCAGGGCTATCTTGGCCTCCAGAACGCCCGTCGCCATACCCCGGCAGCCAATATCCATATGGAGGACCGCCCCCTGTGAGTGCCAGTCCTGTGACTTCTTGACCACCTCGGTGGGCTTCTCGCCCACCCGCAGGCAGTGGAAGATGGGGCCGTAGTCCACAAATGACCGGGCCAGCAGGTTTACAGCGTCCTCCCGGGTGCGCAGGGTCAGGCCCATCTCCTGAAGGGTAGGAGCAGCCCGCCACGAGCCATCCTCCTCAATGTACCATAGCCCTGTGTTGAAGCCCACATCCCCGGTTACAAACACGGCCCCGTAGCGCATTACTGTGTCCGCCAGCAGCTTATCGGCGTAGAACATCTCCTCGCCCTCGTGGCTGAGGCGGCAGGCCTCCACCCCAAAGGCGGATATGCCCTCTTTGACACGCTCCCTGACCTCGTCCAGGGCCATCTGATAGAACTCGGCAACCTCGGCGGTATGTCCGGCCACCTGGGCCGGGACCCGTAGCGCCCGTACCTGCCAGTAATCTATTGGGGCGGGTATGGCCTTGAGGGTTTCACCTATACCGGCGTATAGCGCCCCCCGCTGCCACCAGTGGGTCATGGCCTCTACGAACTTACCGTCGTCAAAGGTGCGTCCCGTAATCTCCTCCAGCCAGCCGATGGCGTCCATGAGCTGTCCGTAGACATAGCGCTGTGCAGCCTCGCCGCCGGTATGGGGCACATCTATTACAAAGAAGGGGACGCCCATTACCTCGCCACCTATTTGAGCTGTCTTGGATACCGAGTGGCAGAAGTTGGTCTCCAGGATGAAGTCCACCGGGCGCGACACGCCGGTCATGGGATCTATCTGGGTGAGGCCCAGCAGCATCTGGCCTATCTGGTGGTGCATGGAGGAGCACATCTCGCCCCGCGGGTAGCCCCCGGCGTCGGCGGCCTCATGGAACTGGCGCAGCACCTCCGGCTCACGCATGGCCTTGCTGAAGTAGGGGCCGTAGATGCGCCGGGCGAACTCGCCTATGCCCGCCACCACTGGCATCAGC
>JASLQE010000206.1 GCA_030744635.1 Dehalococcoidia bacterium
GCCCTGCAAATAGTGCAGCGGCTCAACATGCAGCCGGGCGACCTGCTGTATGTCGGTGACTCCGGTGTGGACATGATGACCGCTGCGGCAGCGGGTATGTATGCCGTTGGGGCGCTCTGGGGGTTTCGCACTGCGGATGAGCTCCTGTCCGGTGGTGCCCAGGTGCTGATTGATATCCCCATAGACCTTTTATCGCTTCTATAGACAAGAGCTTCTACAAGCCGCGGCGGCTTCAGCCTATGGTAGAATATGAAATCAGGTTAAGCAGGACATCGCCTGGGGGGAACCCTGGTGAACGGTGTCCGCAATAGGGAGGTAAGTGACCCATGCAGTCTCAGCCACGTACATGGCAGTCTTTTCTGGAGACGAGTGCACCGGAGCTATCCAAGGAGGTGGCACACGTCCGGGAGTCCATAATGTCGGACGGTGCGCTGTCCCTCAAGTTGAAAACGCTGATGACAATGCTATGCGATGCCCTGCTGGCCCATCCAGACGGCGTGGCCAACATAGCAAAGCGAGCACGTGCCCTTGGGGCCAGTGAAGCGGAGATTGGCGAGACCGTTGGTGTTGCGTTCCTGATGGGAGGACTTCCCGCACTGGTGACAGGGGCCAACGCCTTCAGGGATTAGCGCTTTGTTGCGGAAGTTAGCGGTACACTCTGCATGCCAGAGACCCTTCGCTCCGCTCAGGGTGACAAGATAAGCATGTCATTCTGAGCACAGCGAAGAATCTCGTTATCGTTTGATTATGCAACCAAGCGATAGCAAATAGGGAGATGTAATGGGATACGATACTATCACTGTGGAACGCCAGGATACGACCGCCATCATAACCATGGACCGTCCCGATAAGCTGAACGCCCTCAGCACCCTGCTGAGACGGGAGTTTGACCAGGCCCTTACCGATGCGGAGGCAGACGACAGTATCGCATCCATTGTCATCACCGGGGCGGGTGAGAAGGCCTTCTCCGCAGGTGCAGACATCCATGAGATGGCAGAGGCCTCCTCAGAGGCCATGTCGCAGTCGCAAGCTGCACGGTACGATTACTCATGGCACCTGGCCACCTGCACCAAGCCCACCATAGGCATCATCAACGGGCTGGCCTTTGGCGGTGGCGCTCTGCTGGCCACCACCGTAGATATGCGGGTCGGCTGTGAACGCTCGCGCTTCCGTTTCCTGGCCGCACAGTACGGTCGCGTAAACTCCACCTGGACGCTCCCCCTCATTGTGGGCATGCCCATGGCGTTGGAGTTGCTGACCACCGCCCGCGTGGTGGAGGCGGAGGATGCATACCGCATTGGCCTTCTGAACCGGCTGGTGCCCGCGGACCGCATGCTGGAAGAGGCGCTGGAGATGGGCCGCCTCATTGGCCAGAACGACCAGCGTATGCTCCAGGGCATAAAGCGCCTGGTACAGCAAAATGTGGGCCTCACCTGGGAGCTGATGTTCAACCAGGAGAGGGAGGCCGTTGACTCCGACCTCCAACCCACCGCTGCCCCGGAGGAGAGCTTCAAGGACTTTTTGGCAGAGCGCCGGGGAAGGACACGGTCATAGTAAAAGGCAGGTGGGTATAAGATGCCCGGTTACCGCACCCCCGCTGCTGGGGGCAGGGCACCATGAGTTCACCCAGACGGCTGCTGGGGGTATTCGGCCACCCGGATGATGAGACATTCGGGGCCGGGAGCACGCTGGCCCGGTACGCCAGCGAGGGCGTTGACATCACGGTGGTTACTACGACGGGAGGCGAGGTGGGCGAAATAGCGCCCGGAAGCGACGCCACCCCAGAGACACTGGGAGCCGTCAGGGAGGTGGAGCTACGCTCGGCGCTAAGCGTCCTGGGGGTACATTCATCGGTGCTCCTGGGCTACAGGGACTCCGGTATGGCGGGCACCGAGGACAACCTCCATCCTTCAGCTTTCATCAACACACCGGAATCGGAGGTCTTGGAGCGCCTGGTTGCGCTTATACGAAAGCACCGCCCCCAGGTAGTAGCTACCATGGACTTAGGGGGTGGGTACGGCCACCCGGACCACATCCGTGCCAGTGAGCTTACCACACAGGCATTCAAGACGGCCGGAGACCCCACTTTCCCGTCCCTCTCCGGGGAGGAGCCCTGGACGCCGAACAAGCTGTACTACCATGTGTTCCCGCGAAGCCGGATGGTGCAATGGTTCAATTACATCAAGGAGACCAACCCATCAAGTGAGATGGCGGACATGGACCCGAACACCATCGGCACTCCGGATGAAGATATCTCTACGGTCTTAGAGGTGTCCCCTTACATGGACCAGAGGCTCCGCGCTGCTGAGCAGCACCGGTCTCAGCAATCGCCCTTTACGATGCTGCCAAGGGACCTGACGAACGAGGCCCTGAGCAAAGATTTCTGGGTGCGCGCCGAGCCACCCTGGCACGGGGGCGAGATGGAAACGGACCTTTTCACCGGCCTTTAAACCCTGACATAAGAGTGCCGTACAGCCTTTACTCCAGGGGCAGCGTCCTGGCCTCCTACATCCACCTCCACCTGGCCACCCGCCCCTCTCTGGCCCCGCGCTTCGTAGAGGCGTGCTGTGAAAACAGGCGAGCCTCAACCTCGTAGTCTACCGGGGGGGTCTGGGGGGGGCCTGCCTATCCCAAGGGGACAAACCGGCCAAAAAGAGTCCCCCTCCCTTAGCTAAGGGGAAGGGGACTCAGGTAACAGGTTGGTCAGCTCTTTAGGCTGTACTTACCCTGCCGGAACTCCTCAAAGCTCAGGTAGTCAGCGGGCCGGTAGCTTTCCGACTTGGCGAAGCGGTTGGAGTCATACTCCGGCAGCTTCAGAGCGGCGCGCTTGGCGTCTATGTGCGCCAGGGTCTTCTCAATCATCTTGTCCGTGTCCGCCTCAAACTCCAGCTTGCCCCCGGTCAGTTTCTCCCAGCCCTCGCTGATGAGATTGACCGTCTCCTCGCTGCCCGCCACCGGTGAGCCTACGCCGAACATGGTGTAAACACCTGAGGCCACGAAGTAGGTGCCGATACACAGCGCCTTCTCAGACATCCACTCGGGGGCCAAGCCCACCGCGGGCAGGTCGCTGATGTCCTCGCCCAGGCCGCCCTCGGTGACCATCTGGGTGAGCACTGTGAGTATGCGGGAGTTATCGGCGCAGGAGCCCATATGCAGCACCGGCGGAATGCCTACAGCCTCGCAGACCTCCCGCAGTCCGGGGCCGGCATAGCTCATCACCTCAGGGGTAAGCAGCCCGGCCTTGGCACAGGCCGCCCCGTTGCACCCCGTAGTGATTACGATAACATCGTTCTTGATAAGCTCCTTGATGACCTTGAGGATGACCTCATCGTGGGTCACATGGGGGTTATTGCAGCCCACCACACCGGCACCACCCCGTATCCGGCCCGCCATCACGGCATCGTTGAGGGGGCGGAACGACTCCCGAAAGACGCCTCCCTGCATATAGGCCAGGTACTCATGGGAGAAGCCGGCTACCAGCGGGTCTACCACGTCGGGGATGGTAGTCTTACCCTTGCGGTTGGGGAAGTTATCTATAGCGGTGCGCAGGATGAGCTTGGCAATCTCCAGGGCGCGGTGCTCATCGAACTCAATGTGAGCGGCGCCCTCTATCTTGGCCTTGGGAGAGGTGGTGATAACCTTGGTATGGGTCTGCTCCGCGGCCTGCTGGATGCCCTGCATAACGCACTGGTAGTCCACCACCATGGCTTCCACCGCTCCGGTAGCGATAATCAACTCGGACTGTAGAAAGTTCCCTGCCAGGGGCACACCGTAGCGCATGAGCAACTCGTTGCCGCTGCAGCATATGCCGGCGATGTTTATGCCCTTGGCCCCCTTGGACTGGGCATACTGCACCAGGTCCGGGTCATCCTTCATCTCGGCGATAATAGACGGCAAAAGGGGCTCGTGTCCGTGTATGATAACATTCACATGGTCTTCTTTTAGCACACCCACATTGGAATAAGAGCTCAGCGGCGCTGGG
Organism: Dehalococcoidia bacterium; assembly: GCA_030744635.1. GTDB lineage: Bacteria > Chloroflexota > Dehalococcoidia > JACVQG01 > JAHKAY01 > JASLQE01. Next base: position 3,983 of record JASLQE010000206.1, read on the forward strand.
GTGCTGAACAGGATATCGGAGATATCGGTGGCCCACATGGAGCCTCCCCAACCGTCTGCCAGGGCCACCCTCATGGCGTGGCTGAGGATGTGCTCCGGGTCCTGGTCCACACCCATGGTGGTGCGGTGCATGGCCTCCACCACTTCGCGGTCGATGCCCCGAGGGGTGATGCCCAGCCGCCGCCAAAGCTCCTGTCGCTTCTCCGGTGCCCTCTTCACGAAGTAAAGCTCACCGTTTTCCTCCTGGCGGGACATATCCTCCAGGGACTTCTCGGCCACCGCCACCGCCAGCTCTTCTAAAGACTTGCCCTCTACCTCCACACCTACCAGCCCGGCTATCTTGCGCAGTTTGGACTCGTCCTTGATACCGAAGCCGGGGGCCACCCCCTTGCCCCAGGCCAGCAGGGTAAGGGCCATATTACGGCCATGGTCGGAATGGGCTGCCGAACCGGCGGCAATCATGCGGGCCAAGTTCCTGGCCTGTACCACCTCGTGGGTGGCACCGCAGATGCCGGTGGTAGTCTTGCCCACGATGCGGCACGGGCCCATGAAGCAATGCTTGCAACAGCTCCCGTCCCGTCCTATGGGACAGGGTTTTATGACCTCCTCCCGGTCAAAGGCTGTTGAGATGCCCTTTTGCTGGGCAAGCTCCAGCAGCTCTATAGTCGCCGGGTCAACGGTCTTTTTCTTTGCCATCAGTGCCTCCCGCATAGATTTACAGCAAGAGCTAATTGTATCAAACCTGAGCACCCAGCGTCAAAGCCAGACGCCAAAAGCCACCTCGCCGCCGCCTCTACGCTTGACATCCTGCCCTCTGTAGGGCATAATTTGAGCATTGTTGACCGGA
>JASLQE010000207.1 GCA_030744635.1 Dehalococcoidia bacterium
TATGAGGATTATCCAGGACCTGGTGGAGACCGGACACAGTGTCCTGCTCCTGGGCCGGCCGGGAATTGGTAAGACCACCATGCTCCGGGAGGTGGCGAGGGTGCTGGCCGATGATTTCAGGAAACGGGTCATAATTGTGGACACCTCCAACGAAATCGCCGGAGATGGTGATATCCCCCACCCCGCTATCGGCCACGCCAGGCGCATGCAGGTCCCTTCCCCATCCCTCCAGCACGCCGTGATGATTGAGGCCGTGGAAAACCATATGCCGGAGGTCATCGTCATAGACGAAATCGGCACCGAGCTTGAGGCCGCCGCTGCCCGCACCATCGCCGAGCGCGGGGTGCAACTGGTGGCCACCGCCCATGGAAACACCCTGGGGAACCTGCTGATGAATCCCACCTTGGCCGACCTGGTGGGCGGGGTGCAGCCGGTGACCCTGGGGGACGAGGAGGCCCGGCGCAGGCGCACCCAGAAAACGGTGCTGGAGCGGAAGGCGCCCCCTACCTTTCCTATCCTCGTGGAAATACAGGAGCGTGACCGGGTGGCTATCCACTCCCCGGTGGGCGATGTGGTGGATGCCCTGCTCCGCGGCGAGCAGGCCAACCCCGAAATACGCAGCTTCTCCACCTCCGGTGAGGTGCGCCGGGACCGGGGTGGCGTCAGGGCCAAAGAGGTAGCCCGTTTCAAGGAGAGGCCGCTCAAGCTGTACCCTTATGGCGTGAGCCGTGATTCACTGGAGAAGGTTATTGGAGAGCGCCATGCCCCGGTGGCCGTGGTGGATAATATGGACGATGCCGAGCTGCTGGTGACCACCAAGGCCTTCTACCGTCGCCGGGTGGACAAGGTCAAGCAAGGGGAGTCCCGGGGCCTGCCCATATATGTGCTGCGCAGCAACTCTGCCAACCAGGTGAGGCAGTTCCTATCAGCGGTAGGTGTCGGGGAGCCACGCCCCAGCTCCGAGGAAGGAGAGGTCCAGCTCCGTACGCTGCAGCAACGCATGGCCCGCTTCGGCTTCACCAGCCGTCGGCGCAAGGTCAAAAAGCTGTAAAGGAGTCCTATGAGCCTGGAAGAGCAGGTAACGGCGCTACAGCGTCAAGTGGATGAGCTTCAGGCAGGAGAGGCCATCCGCTACACCATGGCCCAGTATGCCCGGTGCATCGATGAGAACCGCCTTGACGAGCTTCAGGAGCTTTTCACCGAGGATGCCACGGTGCAGAACCTCCCCTGGAACCAGAAACCCGCCGAGGGTAGGGCTATGGCGATGAAAGCCTTCCGCAACTACCGACAGACCTTTGAACACCCTCGCCGCTACATAACCAACATACAAATCCGGGTCCACGGAGACACCGCCGATGCGGATGCTTGCTGGTCCGTTACCCAGGCCTACCAGGGCCAGGCCTGGTACGGCTCCGGCACCTATGAGTGGGGTTTCCGTAAAGAGGGCGGCCAGTGGAAAATCTGCCGTTTCGTTATTAAGATAGAGATAATGACCACCCTGGCAGAAGGTTGGGGAGCCCCGGATGGGCCCATCTCCTCCCTCCCCCGCCGCTCTTGATACGCCTCAGAGGCATAACGTAAGAGGATAATACATGGTCACACAAGAGCAGGTGTTGGAATCCCTCAAGAACTGCTACGACCCCGAAATCCCCCTGAGCATCGTGGACTTGGGCCTGGTGTACGAGGTGCGGGTGGACGGCGCCAGTGTGTATGTCAGGATGACCCTATCCTCCCCCGGCTGTC
>JASLQE010000208.1 GCA_030744635.1 Dehalococcoidia bacterium
TTATCGTCCTGCAGGGGGTCTGTGTGGGCTGCCAGCTATGTGAGCTGGCCTGCTCTCTGACCCACGAGGGCGTAATGAACCCGTACCTGTCCCGTATAAGGGTCAACCAGATACGGGAAGAGGGCGTCATAGAGCCTACCATCTGTCACCAATGCAACCCGGCCCCTTGCGAGCAGTCCTGCCCCACCAAAGCCCTGTTCTTTGCCTCCAATCTGCCGGGGGTGGTGATGTTCGACGAGGGCAAGTGTACCCGGTGTTATAACTGCGTCCATGCCTGTCCCTTTGGCTCCGTTCAAATAGGCCCCCAGGGACAGATACTGAAATGCGACCTCTGCGGCGGCAACCCGGCGTGTGTGGCGGTTTGCCAGGACCGGCCGGAGTTCCATCCACCCCACTGGCCGGGGGGCAAAGTAGCGGCCCTGGCCTTCGTAGAGCCCCAGGAGGCCACCCGCATCAAACGGCTGCTTAATCTGAGGAATCCGCAGAGATAACAGGAGCTGCCCATGTATGGCGATATACTTAGAGTGGACCTGAGCAACGAGAGGGTGACCCGTGAGCCTATCCCCAGGGACATAGCCAGGAAGTTCATTGGCGGCGAGGGCATCAACGACTGGCTGCTGTGGGAGCACTTCCTGAAGGTGGACCCTAAAATAGACCCCCTCAGCCCGGACAATGTGCTCATAATAGGCCTGGGACCCCTGGGGGGCACCACCTTTGGCCAGGGGAGCAAGACCAAATTCACCTTCAAAGGCCCAGCCTATAACATGTTCGCTGATTCGGTGGCCGGGGGCGTCTTCGGCTCCATGATGCGCTGGGCGGGCTATGACCACCTGGTGATAACGGGACGGGCACGCCGCCCTGTATACCTGTATATCAACAACGACCGGGTGGAGCTACGGGACGCCGGCCGGATATGGGGCAAGGGGGCCAAAGAGGCCAACCATGCCATTAAAGCGGAGGTAGGGGACGAGGAGTTGGATACGGCCTGCATCGGCCCCGCCGGGGAGAACCTGGTGACCTTTGCCAGCATCACCACCAGCGGCTGGCGCTCCGCCGGGCGTTGCGGCGGCGGAGCGGTGATGGGCTCCAAAAACCTCAAGGCCATCGCCGTCAAAGGCACCAAAGGCATCCGCGCCACAGACCCTCAAGCATTCTTCAAGCAGTCCCTGGGCATGATTGAGCGCATGCAGGCGCTGCCCATCATGGAGACATGGAAGAAAGAGGGCACCCTTCAGGCCGTAGACATCTACGACACAGTGGGCAGCAATCCCTACAAGAACAGCCAGGGTATAGTCAACCCTCCAGACCTACACGATAAGATAACCGCCAGTGTCTATACCTCCCTGTTCAAAATACGGCCCCTCTCCTGCTCTCCGGGCTGCTCCACCGCCTGCTCCGCCTTCCACCGCGTTGAGGGCCACGAGACACCCCTGGCCCACAAATACCGGGGGGCCGGCGATAAGCCCGAATACCTCACCGTGGCCTCGTTCGGGTCCATGTGCAACATACCGGACTACGCCGCCATCAGCCATTTCTATGTAATTACATCCGACTACGCCGTAGACTTCCTGGAGATAGGCAATATCTGCGCCTTCCTCATGGAGTTGTGGGAGCGAGGTATTGTGACCGCCCAGGATATGCATGAGTGGACGGGTGAGCCTATAACCATGGAGTGGGGCAATGTGGATGCGGTGGACAAGGTGATGGAG
>JASLQE010000209.1 GCA_030744635.1 Dehalococcoidia bacterium
CGCTCAGGGTGTCCAGCAGGCGGAACTCCGTGGCATTGAAGGGTATGAGACGCCCCTCCGGCCTGACTTCGTGGCGGGCGAGGTCTATATCCAGGGGTCCAAAGCGGCGCTGCTGCGGTACTGAGTCCGGAGTGGAACGCCGCAGCACGGCCCGCACCCGGGCCACCACCTCCCGCGGGCTGAAAGGCTTGGCATATAGTCATCGGCCCCCAGCTCCAACCCCACCACCCGGTCAACCTCATCTCTCCTGGCGGTGAGCATGATAATCGGCACTTTCCCTAGCGCCCGCAGGTAGTCCTTAAAAGGGAGCAGGAAGGCCCCTACCACCTCATCCAGGGCCACACCCTGGGCCTGGGCCATATCAGCCACCGTCTCCCCAACGGCCAGCCGGGCACTTAGCTCTTCGGTGGTAAGTCCCAGCACATCCGCTACGTGTCCAGTGACACCTGGTTGAAGTATGTGCCGGAGGCTTCCCCGTGGCATGAAAAGTACATCTCCTCCCAGCTATCCCCCTCAGCCGTCCCCGTCCCTGTGCCGGGGGAGTAGGCCAGGGCGGTAGCGGAAAGCCCGGCCAACAACAGGCCCACCATGACCACCACCACTATCCAATCTTTGCCTAGTTTCATGATAACCTCCTTTCCACCTCCCATCATAGACAGAGGGTGTGGAGGTATTATGGAGAAGGGCTGGAAAGGTTGGGGGAAAAAAGGGGTAGGGCTGCCGTTCAGCAGAAAGGCAGATTACTTGGCTGTACCAAGAAGGGTCAGGAAGATAAGTAGCGGGAGGCCAGGCGCACCAGGAACTCCGCCTCAATATCCAGGCTGGCTATGTCTATACGCTCGTTGCGGCCATGCATCGTCTCCCGCAGGCTCTGGTCAAACCCGGGGGCGAATACCGATACCCCATACGCCGGTATCCCCGCCCGCCGCAGGAACCGGGAGTCAGTGGCCCCGGAGGAGAGGCAGGGCAGGCATTCCACATCTCCGGCCACCTCCACCAGTGTGTCCCGCAGCATCCTGTAATGAGGGGACTCAGAGGGCGAGAAGGTGGGGGTCTGAAAATTGGGCAAGGTTACTTCAATCCCCTCACCCGCCAGCTCCCGCATCAGTCCCATCACCATATCCTGGTCCTGGCCGGGAAGTACGCGCACATCCACCTCGGCCTGGCATTCATCCGGCACAATGTTGGTCTTGTTGCCCCCGTGAATAGCATTGGGGGAAAGGGTCATACGGCTGATGGCCTTCAGGTAAGCCACGAAGGCCTTTCCAG
>JASLQE010000210.1 GCA_030744635.1 Dehalococcoidia bacterium
GGCCCCCCACGCCCCCGCCCCCGCCGGCCCCCCCCCCCCGGTCCGCCCCCCCCCCCCCCCCCCCAGCGCCCCCGGCGGGCCCTGGTGGCGGGCGGCCTAGGTGGGGCCATGGACCTGGCCATCGGGGCCAGGAGGGTCATCGTAGCCATGGAGCACGCCACCGGCAAGGGGGAGCCCAAGATTGTCCGCCAGTGCTCCTTTCCCCTCACGGCTAAAGGTGTGGTCAAGACCATCGTCACCAACCTGGCCTTTATAGATGTCACACCAGAGGGCCTGGTGCTCAGGGAGGTGGCCTCCGGGGTGACGGCGGAGGAGGTCCAGGCGCTTACCGAGCCGAAACTCATCGTAAGCAGCGAACTCCGGGAGATGGAGCTTTAGGAGGCTACTATGCAAAAGCGGCCCACTGTTTTTGACTTGAGCTTCGCCTTGTCCAACAGCGACCCGGAGCCGATGCTCCAGCCCAAGATAATATACCAGGACCATCGGGAGACGGCGAAGGGCTTTGGCGCCGCCTTCGGACTCCAACCGGAGGACTTCCCCGATAGCAACTTCGCCGGGGTGGAGACCATAACCCTGAGCACCCACTCCGGCACACACCTGGACGCACCCTGGCACTACGGCCCCCTCTCCGGCGGCCGACCCGCCCGCACCATTGACGAGATGCCCCTGGAGTGGTTCTTCAGCGATGGTGTGGTGCTGGACTTCACCCACAAGGGGTCCGGGGAGGCCATAACCCCCCGGGAGATGGAGCAGGCCCTGGGGAAAATCGGCTACACTCTCAAGCCATATGACATCGTGCTGGTGCGTACCGATACCTACAAGCGCTTCAGCGAACCGAGGTACGATGACCTCCACTGCGGGGTGACCCCGGAGGCCACCCACTGGCTGATAGACCGGGGGATAAAGGTGATGGGCATAGATGCCTGGGGGTGGGACCCCCCCTTCACCATGATGGTTGACCAGGTGAAGCAGGGTCACAAAGAGGTGTTGTGGGCGGCCCACTTCGTGGGCAAGGAGAAGGAGTACTGCCACATAGAGAAACTGGCCAACCTGGACAAACTGCCCCGGCCCTTCGGCTTCAAGGTGGCCGTGTTCCCGGTGAAGATTGAGAGGGCCAGCGCCGGCTGGGTGCGGGCGGTGGCCATATTTGAGGAAGGCCCTAAGAACTCCGGCAAGGCCCTCTAACAGCCGTACTCACATGGACACCATGCCGCCGCTAATGCTTATGGTGACGCCCGTGATGTAGGCGGCCCTGTCCGAGCACAGAAAGACCACCGTATACGCCTGCTCCTCCGGCTGGCACAAACGCCCCATGGGGATGTGTTTTGCCCTGTCCGCGGTCATCTCCGGCGTGTAAATCTTGGCTATTCTCTCGCTCATGGTTAACCCAGGGGCGGTGGCGTTCACGGTAACGCCGTATTGTGCCACTTCCGCAGCCACATGCCGGGTGAAGCCCAGCATCCCGGCCTTGGCAGCCGCATAGATGGAAGAAGTCAGATAGGAAACCGTCAGGGCAGCCCCCGATGAGATGTTGACCACCCTCCCCCATTTCCTCTCCACCATGCCGGGCAGGGCCAGACGGGTGAGCAGAAAGGCACTGCGGAGGTTGATATTCATCAAATCATCCCAGTCGGCCACGGAGTACTCGGATACCAGGGCCGGACGGGGGAAGCCCCCGGCGCAGTTCACCAGTATATCAACCGTTCCCAGGCGGTCTGCGGCGTCTTTGTAGGCCGCATCCACCTCCTCGGGGCTGGAGACTTCGCAGCAGGTGAAGAAAGAGTCGGTCCCCATCTCCCGTAGCTGCGCCTCCACGGCTGTGCCCCTCTCCATATCCCTTCCCATCGCCGCCACATCCGCGCCCTCCCCGGCCAGCAGGGTAGCGATGCTCCTGCCTATCCCGGCAGTGGCTCCGCTGACTACGGCCTTCTTGCCCCTCAACTCCGGATACAAGCCCATATTACCTCCCCTTGCGTCCAGTTATATCCGCACATTATTCCGCCTGCTTCGTCTACCCCACCCGCCCGCCCGCGCTTTATTTCTCTGGGGGGCTTTGCCCCCAAATCCCCCCGAAACGTTCTGCTGGGTGAGTAAAGGGCGGGATGCTCAAACGCCTCTATCTATCTGCAAGTGAGGCCGCCGTCAACCATGAGGCAGGTGCCGTTGCAGTAGGAGGCCTCATCGGAGGCCAGGAAGAGCACAGCATTGGCTATCTCCTCTGGCGTACCGGAGCGGCCCAGCGGGACCGACTCCCTTACGATTGACTGCCTTTCAGCATCCGCCTTCTCATCCCCGGCTACCCTGAGACGCCCCAGAGCCGAGTCTATCAGCCCGGGAACCACGCAGTTCACCCTGATATTCTCGCAGCCGTAATCGTAGGCCATATCCTGTGTGAGCTTGATTACGGCGGCCTTGGCGGCGTTGTAGGCCCACAGGGTATCGTGGATGTAGGCTGCCACCGAGGCGTTGTTGATGATAACCCCGCCACCTGTCTTACGCATCTGTGGAACCACATACTTGGAGACCAGGAAAATGCTCTTCACGCAGAGGTCAAAGGTCCTGTCCCAGGGCTCTTCGGGGGTGTTTACGACATCCGAGCCCCAGCCGCCGCCCACATTGTTGAAGAGGACATCTATCCGGCCATGGGCGGACATCACCGCCTCCACCATCCGCTGGACATCCGCATCCCTGAGCACATTGGCCTCCAGTGCCACGGCCTCCCAGCCCTCTTTCTTTATCATCTCCACCGTCTCTGCGGCGGACTCCATCTTGCGGTCAACCACCACCACCTTGGCACCTTCCCGGGCAAACTTGATGGCGCTGGCCCGGCCGTTGCTCATGGAAGGGCCTATAGAGCCGCCCCCGGACACCAGAACTACTTTGTTGGGGAATCTCATTCTATCCTCCTTCCCGCAGAGGGCTGTTGCGGCTATATTACCACGAAGCTCAGACGGACGGAGAATCTTTCTTATGCTATAATGGCCTTGTCTAAAGAGGGCAATGCCCTGGTGGAGCGGATGAAAAAAGACCTAATGGATATCCTGGCATGCCCCATTTGTAAAAGGGAGCTGGAGCTAACCGTGGACGAGGACAAGGGGGACGAGATTATAGCAGGCTCCCTGTACTGCAAGAAGTGCGATTACCGCTATCCCATCATGGACTCCATCCCCAACCTCCTCCCCCTCGAGCTGCAGGAGTGAGCTTTTAGCTGCCACTCAATATTGTGCTATGTTACGTGGCCAAAGGCATTCTCTTGCTGTGAGTCCAGCCGGAGTTGTAGAATAGCACAACGCCAAGAAACCCTTAGCGTAGTATGACCAAGCAGGATTCTTGAAATGGCAACCACCGAACATACGATAAACGACGCCCTTGCTAAAGCCTTGACTGAAACCCGAAGCTTGTGGTGCTTCAGGGGCGTTGTAAGGTCATAAAAATTTTGATGTTCTGACGGGCGGTGGTAAAAGGCCAGATATTCTAATTACTGAGCCGAATGTTTCACCTGTTATTGTGGAGACAGAAATCCTACCGGCTATTTCAGTCGAGACTGATGCCAGACAGCGGTTTGGTGAGCGTCTACCTGTTTCAGGACGGCGGATATTGTCATCGTTAGCGGTTAGACTACCGGTCAGATTGAGGGGTTTTTCTGGACAGCCGTTGGAAAAGGAAATCCTCAACACGTCTGATTTAGAAATGGCTCTTTATACCGGCGAGAGTCCAGATTCATATACGCGATGGCCGCAAAACGGATGGCTACGTGGCAATGTTACCGGTTTAGCTATACTCATTCAGTCTGCATCCGTACCTGTGCATCGTCAGGCACTGTTGTAGCCGTAGGTCCTGGCGCAGCCGTTGGCGCTGGTGTCGGTACTATCTCAGCCACAGGGGTCGGTGTGGCCATGGATGGCACATGAGTAGCTATAGGGGTTGGGGTATCAGCGCTCTGGCTTCCACTACCACAAGCCACCAGCAACACTATTGCCGTTGATAGGAGAAGTAGCCGTATGATCTTAATCTTCACGCCGCCATATTACTCTAAACGTCTACGGAATGGCTCAGCTGAAGGAATTTATTGCTTGCAGTATGCTTCCGATCCACCGATATGCCGTAGGCCTTTAAGGTATTGGTCATTTGTGCTTCATCTGTAAGGTTCATGAACTTCTCAAATATCGTTTTCAAACCTAATAGTTCTTGTAGGGACCGTTGTAAACGTCTGGAAATTGTTTCCTAAGTTACTCTCCTTTAAATCCCCCTCCATCGGGATATATGGCGAATCATAAACTCACCTTATCTTAAAAGGTGGTGGGCGATAATGGACTCGAACCCGGTAGTGGGTGGCCCTCCCGCTACTTCTCCTCCACCACGCCTTTGAGGCCGTGGAAGATGCGCTTCTGGTGCTCCACATTCCAGTAGAGATAAGCGATGAAGCCCAGGAACACGGCCCCCAGCACGGCCATCATCACTAACCCCTCCCGGCCTGCGCCCTGGAAAGCGAAGACCCACGTCAGGGCCAGCCCCACCGCCAGGTGCCCGGTAATGGTCAGGGCGTTGGCCGGGGCCATGTCAAAGGACCGGCTGTAGTGGCTGGCGGCGTAGCGGATGGCCATTACAGAGGCGGGCAGGGTCACCAGGGCCAGCAGGGCCGCTAGGGGCAGGTAGCCCAGGGCTATGCCCCCGATGACGGCCAGTTTGGCGGCCACCATCATGATTGCGAAGGGCACCACGGCCCGCCGTAGCCCCAGCCGTACCACCAGGGTGTTCTTGCCTACCGCCTTATCGGCGGCGTAGTCGGGGAACTCGTTTATGAACAGGACGGCGGCAATGAGAAGCCCCACGGGGGTAGCGGCCACCACCGGCAGCCAGCTAAAGCTATGGGTCTGCACATAGTAAGCACCCAGTGCCATGAGGGGGCCGAAGTTCAGCCCTACTAAAAGCTCACCTACGCCCCGCCTGGCCCAGTAGAAGGGCCGGCCGGTATAGAAGAACGCGGAGAGCAACCCCACCGCACCCAGCACCAGCAGCACGGGCCCCACGGCCCAAGCTAGGTATAGTCCTATACCTGTGGAGGCCAGGAAGCAGAAAAGGGATAGCCCCAGCACCTCTACGGGGGTGAGCAGTCCCAACTGGATGAGCCTGCTGCCGCCGCTGAAGGGCCGCACGAACTCCCTGTTCGCCTCATCGTTGCCGTTCTTGTGGTCAAAGTAATCGTTTATGGTGTTGGTCCCGCCTTGTAGGAGCACCCCTGCCAGCAGGGTGAGGAGAAAGTATCCCCAGTTGAGGGTGCCCCCAAGCTGGGAGAAGGCCACCGCTACGCCCAGCAGCACGGGCACCAGGGAGGCGGTGAGGGACGAAGGGCGCAGCACCCGGTACCAGTTGGTCACCTTGCGCCCCAGCAGGCCCCACTCGTTGACCACCTCTCCGCTTCCCGGAAACTCAATCACCGAGGGGGGCAAGCCCTGGACGATTTCCCGGAACACACGAAGCTTGATTAGCTGGGGTTCCACTTTGATACAGTCCAGAGCATCGGAGTTGCCGGTCTCCGTCAGGTACTTGACCACGGGTGACTTTGTGGCAGTGATTTCCAGGGCTTTTTGCCTTTCCTCCGGGTCCCGGACGAAATGGGCCACACCGGTGAGTTCAATCTCTTGGGACTCGCTGAAATCTGACGCGGGAAGGTGCAGCAGCAGCGAAAGACCGGGGTTATTGGTCATCTGTAGGGTCTTGGGGTCCCCCTTCATGGTGGCCAGATAGATGTGGAAATCATCATCTATGGCGAAATGCATCATACGGGTGCGCATCCTGTCCCCGGAGACGGTGGCCACCGCGGCCACCTCAGCTCCCCGAAGCAGGGAGAGCACCTCTTCCCTGCTGTGGCTCATACTACCTCCTTTACTACTCAACTATGATAGCGGTGCCATAGGCCAATATTTCGGCGGCACCGGACATAACCATAGAAGTCATAAAGCGGACTCCCACCACGGCGTTGGCACCCAGCCCCTCAGCCTCTTCCCTCATCCGGCTCAGAGCGTGCTCCCGTGACTGTGCCATGAGCTGGGTGTATTCGGGCACTTCCCCGCCCACCATGTTACGGAACACAGCCGTTATGTCCCGGCCCAGGTTTCGGGTACGCACCGAACTGCCGCGCACCAGCCCCAGGCTCTTCACCACCTTTTTCCCCGGCACTGAATCCGTGGTTACGATAAGCATGTCCGCCTTCACCTTTTCACCTCTTTGAAAGGGTCATCTCCGGAACTCTTGTAGCGTTCCCTCCCGGCTGATATCAGCAGCAGGAGGAGTCCCAGGACGACGGTGCCGACAGTTGCCCGGAACCAGAGGGCGATATCTACCTCGGTAAAGAAAGATATAGCCCCGTATCCCAGAACCACCGCCACTCCCAACCCGATGAGGACAAAGCCCGCTTTCTCCATACCGCATGTATTATACTCCCCACAGTTAATCGGGGCTACCATTTAGGGCGTAAACCGGGGATAAGTGACCGCCCTCCTACTGCCGGCGGTACTTCCACCCGGTGCCGTGGGGTGTGTCCTCTAGGGCCACGCCCATTTCGGTGAGGCGGGACCGTATCTGGTCGGCTACGGAGAACTGTTTGGCCTCTCGCAACTCCTGGCGGATTTGTACCAGGGCCTCGATGAACGGCTCGGCGATGAGGCTGGGGCGGGCCTCCTCCAGTGTGAGGCCCATGACACCGGACATCTCCAGCAGGGTCCCGCGGCCCTCCTCCGTGTCCTGCCCCTCATCCCGTGTCCGGTTGATATCCCGTGCTAGGTCGAAAAGCACGGCCAGCGATTGCGGGGTGTTGAAATCGTCGTCCATGGCATCCATGAATCTCTGGCGGTAAGGGTCCCCCGTCACCCCACGGCCCCGGCCCACGCGGGGCCCGCCCCTGGCGGCACCCACCAGCCTCTCCGCCCCACGGCGGGCGGCCTCCAGGGCATCCAGGCTGTAGGTGAGAGGGCTGCGGTAGTGGGAGCCGAGGACAAAGAGCCGCAGGGCATCAGCACTGTAGCGGGCAAGCACCTCCGGGACCGTAAGCAGGTTCCCCAGTGACTT
>JASLQE010000211.1 GCA_030744635.1 Dehalococcoidia bacterium
CCCAATATCTACATTCTGGCCGTTTCGCTCTCATTACTGGGCCTGATGCTCGGGCTATATCATCCCGCGGGGTTGTCCCTCATCTCCAAAGCAGTGCATCAGAAGGTTGTCGGAAGAGGGCTGGCCGTGCATGGCATAGGCGGCAGCCTTGGGACGGCTGTGGCCCCCGTGATGGCCGCCGGGATAGCTGTCCTCTATGATTGGCGGGTGGCCTACCTGGTGCCTGCGGTCCTATCTCTGGGGGCGGCGCTGGCCATTCGGAGGATACCCGCCAGGGCGCTATCCGGCGGCAACTTCGCCGGCGCAGCGGTGGATAACGCGGCACCTGCCAACCCCGGCCGCATCCTGCTACTGCCTCTGACGGTGGTATTCATCGTGTTTACCGTCAACGGGTTCATATACCGGGGCATGATTACCTTCCTGCCGCTGCATCTCAAAGACAATGTCCACTTCACCATAGGGGGCATAGATGAAGCCGCCATGGCCGGGGCTTTTACCACCTTTGCCTTGCTATCGGCCATCCTGGGGCAGTGGATGGGTGGCAGCCTGGGCGACCGGATACCCAGGGAGGTGGTGCTTCTCATACAGGCCGTATCCCAGACTGTGTTTCTCTCCCTAATGGGGTTGGTGGCCGGGCTGCCGCTGGTAGCGGTGGCGGCCATGATGGCTATGGCATACTTTATGGCGCAGCCCCTAACTACGGGACTCATCGCCGACTATGCACCTCGGCGGCTTCAGGGACGGATGTTTGGCATTGCGTTCTTCATGGCGTTTGGCTTAGGCTCCTTCGCCGCCGCCTTCGCCGGGTGGGTGGCGGAGGCATCCGGTACGTCTGCGGTCTTTGTTTATCTGGCCGTGGTGGGGATAGCTACCATCATTTCGGCCTTCTTTCTTATATGGATGGCCCGCCAGCGGGGGTGGAGTCGGGTTGTACACTGATACCGGAGACTTAGAAGCAAGGGGGCATGGGTGCCGCCGATATGGATGTCAAGTAGGATACAAGACTACTTTACTCAGGGCACATTGGACGGGGTCGGGGCCCAGGGGATCCCCGGCCAGCAGGGCCCGGTAGAGGCAGCCTCGTTGGCGGTTAGCAGCAGGCGCTCCGACTTGCCTCTGGGTTTAAGCTGTTGCTACGGTCTGGTGGTCAGCTCCGATGTGGCATAGCTGTACCCCGCGTGGGCTGCCCGGATGTTGGCCTGGATCACATCGGTACCGCTGGCGGCGAATTGGCCCTTCATTGCATCATCCAGCAGGCCGATATCGTAGCCGGTAACACCCAAGGCGGCACTCATGGATACACTATTGGTCATCTGTGGGTTGTTGACTGACTCCCGTGCCAGCCACCCCACGGGAACGCTCAGCGTGCTGGGGGTGGGCCGCTCCGGGCTAAAGGCCTCACCGTCAAATAGCGCTACACCCGCATGGGCTACCGCATCCTGGTGAATCTCCAGGGTCTCTTTGTTGAGTACAATCAGCAGGTCCAGGGCCTCGCTATGAGTGTAAACGGGCCCTTCACAGGCGCGTAGCCGAAAGAAGTTGTGGCCGCCACGGATACGGGACTCGTAGTCCTAGTCGGCGAATACCCACCATCCGCCTCTGACAAAGGCCCGGGCAAAAACCAGGCCCACCGTCTGGACTCCCTGCCCCGCCTTACCCCCTACCATGATGGTGAAGTCCGTAACCGGTGCCATTTAGCAAATATAGGCATTGGCTACAGTGAGGCCAAATTCAAGCCAATCGATAGAAGTGACGGCGGGGTCTCTGCGTTTGACGGTTGTATATGTGAAGTCCTATAATTATCCGATGCCTGCCACTTGTGAATCGTTTTGAGCAAGAAGGAGGAAGTACTGTGCCGGTGAATGACCGTTTTGAAACCATGGTCAGCCAGCGACACCAGTACGCCAGGGAATGGAAGGAGCGCACCGGCGGGAAGGTTGTGGGGTACATGTGCACCTACATCCCGGAGGAGGTGCTCTACGCTGCCGGCATGCTGCCGGTACGGCTTTTGGGAGAGCATCGGCCCGAGTCCGTGACTGAGGCCCACATGCCGGGGTTCTTCTGCTCATATACACGGGGCTGCCTGGCAGAAGGTCTCCTGGGGCGGTATGACTATCTGGATGGAATCATAGCCCCTCACGGGTGCTACCAAATACGCCAGGCCTATGCCATCTGGAACCGTCATGCGTCCACGGACTATAAATTCTACTTCTTTATGCCTACGGTGGTACGCTCTTCGCGCGCCCATCAGGCGCTGGTGACGGAAACTCAGCGGCTCCGCACCTCGCTACAGGATTGGCTGGGCAGGCCTGTGACCGATGAGGCCTTGCGTAAAGCGGTGGATGTCTATAATGCTAACCGCAGCCTGCTCACCAGGCTGTATGACCTGAGGAAGGATGACCACTCCGTTATTCCGGGTTCCCAGGTGCTGAAAATTGTGTTGGCGTCTCAACTTATGGACAAGGCGGAGCATACGGAGGCGCTCCAGGGAGTGCTGAATAGCCTGTCGCCTGGGCCGGTGGGGGAGGGGGTACGCCTTATAGTGGTGGGCAGCGAGATGGATGACCCTGCCATGCTGGAGCTGGTAGAGTCACTGGGTGGGGATATAGTGGTGGATGAGCACTGTGCCGGCAGTCGCTACTTCTGGGGCCAGGTCGGTAACGGCAACGATGTGGTGGCGGCCATCGCCCGGCGTTATGTTGACCGGCCTGCCTGTCCGCTATACGATCAGCCAGACCGCCGACGCACGGATCATGTGCTGGCGCTGGCCCGGGACTACGGCGTGCAGGGTGCGCTGCTGGTGCACCTGAAGTTCTGCGACCCTCACGAATACGATATGCCTCACCTGCGGACAAGCTTGCAGAAAAGGGGAATACCCTCCCTGGACCTGGAGACCGACCTCACCATCCCGGTGGGGCAGTTCCACACCCGCATAGAGGCCTTTATGGAGACCATAATCCCTGAGGGTTAAGAAGGAATATATATGAGCACCCAGGTATATGAGACCCGGCCGCTGGAGTGCTGGGCCAAGCTGAAAGAGCTCCGGCGCAGCCAGGTAAGGAAGCTGTGGCAGGCGAGAGAAAAAGGCGAACTGCTCATTATGGGTGTGCTGGGCTTTCTAACCTCCTTACCGGCAGGCTTTGGCGATTACAAGAGCTTCGGTCTGGGGCCTAACTTCGGGCGTATCATGCAAGACCAGGACAAGGCTAGCCATGTCCTGGCTAAGGCTGAGGCCAGGGGCTACGACCTGGATACCTGCCCCACCCTGCGCTCCAGCCTGGGGGCGCTGTTCTCAGGGGACTTTGATGTTTCCCCGTCAGGGGAAAGGATGAAGCCGGAGTTCCTCATAGAGGCTCGCATCTGCCAGCCTCAGGGCAAGTTCGCCCAGCTCTGGCAGGAATACTATGATATCCCCACCTATATACTGGAGCTGCCGCCCAGCATGGACCACCATAAGTACCTGGTGGACCAGATGCAGGACGCCATAGAGTGGATGGAAAAGGTCACCGGGCGCACCTATAACGATTCATTGCTCATCCCTGCGGTGGAGAACGAATGGGAGTCCCGGGTGCTGTGGGCACGCATGTGCATGGACCTGAAGACCATCCCATCACCACTGGACCAGTTGCAGATGTTCTCCTTTGAGGCCACTTTCTGGCGCGGTCGCCACCAACCGGTAGCCCTGGAGCTGATGCGGATGGCCCGCGACGAGGTGGCTTTCCGGGCCGCCAACCACATTGCTGCACTGCCCACCGAGCGCTGCCGGCTCCTGCATGAGGGCGTGGCCACCTGGTTCAAGAGCCAGGTACTGCGCTACCCACGCCGCTATGGTGCCGTATACATGGGCTCGCAGCAGCTTTACGGTGACTGGGGCGCCTATACCATGGAGGAGGACGGGACCCTCAACCCCATCTCCACCCTCAAGGAGTTGGGACGCAGCCTGAACAACCGGCAGGAGGCGCTGGAGGCGCTGGCGGAGCTGTACCTGGCCTCCAGCGGCCACACCATGTGCACCGATATGGAGAAGCGCATCAAGATACGCGTGGCCATCGCCCGGGACTGGAAGGCCGATGGGGTGGTGTTCAACATGGAGCGGGGTTGTAAGGGCACCACCAGCACCCATACGGAGGCGGCCTTTCAGTTGAAGGAGAAGGGGATACCCTGTATGCCATATGACGGGTCAAGCTGTAACCCCAAGGAGTTCAACGAGGGCGAGTACTTCGCCCGTTTCGACTCCTTGATGGAGAG
>JASLQE010000212.1 GCA_030744635.1 Dehalococcoidia bacterium
CATCTGGCCCAGGAGAAGCTGGGGGCTGCGCCTGAGACCCAGTTGGCCCTGAAACACTCGGTGGGCACCGGACTCATCCTGGCTGAGTTGGGCCTGGATGCTGCCACCATCGCCGCCGGGCTGCTGCACCACCTTCCCCTGGAAGGCCATACCCCAGTGGCCCGTATTGAAGAGAGCCTTGGCCCCGATGTGGCCCGTCTGGTGGAGGGGGCGGCGCGGCTCTCCGGGCTGCCCACCACGGGCACTCCCCTTTCCCAGGGCCATGCCACCCAGGCTGATAGCCAGGCAGAGGCCCTGCGCAGCATGTTGCTGGCCTTGGCCCAGGACCTGAGGGTGGTGCTCATCCGGCTGGCCGAGCAGACGGAAATGATAGGTCGGGTGAATTCTATACCGCCCGACGAGGCCACGAGCATCGCCACTGACACACTTGAGGTCTACGCCCCCCTAGCCCACCGCCTGGGGATTGCACGCCTTTTCCGTGACATGCAGGACAAGGCTTTTGCCTGCCTGGAACCGGAAAGTTACCGCCAGATGGCCGCCCAGGTAGAGGAAAGGCTCAGTCGGTGGCAGGAGGCCCTGGTAGCGGTAAAGCTGGAGCTGGACAGCGACCTAGTGGGAGCCGGTATCGAGGCAGATATCACCAGCCGTACCAAGCACCTGTACAGCACCCATCTGAAGGCGCAGCGTTACGCTCACCAGGGAAAGAGCTTTGGGGACATACACGACCTCGTAGCGCTTCGGGTGGTGGTGGCCGGTATAGCCGATTGCTACAGCGCCCTGGGCATAGTCCACGGGCGGTGGCGGCCACTCCCCGGCGAGTTTGATGATTTCATAGCCACACCCAAGGACAACGGATACCGCTCCCTTCACGCTACGGTGATGCACCAGGGGGTGCCGGTGGAAGTACAAATCCGTACACGGGAGATGCACGAGGTCACCGAATACGGCGTGGCCGCTCACTGGCACTATAAGGAGCAACGCAAGTCCATGCCCCAGGAGTGGGTGTCCCAAGTGCGCCGCTCACTGGAGCAACACCGCAACCTCTCCGGAGAAGAGTTGCTCGAGTCCATCAAGACGGATGTCCTGGAGGATAAGGTATTTGTGTACACCCCCAAGGGGACTATAGTGGAGCTGCCGCGGGGAGCAACCCCACTGGACCTGGCATACCGCATTCACACTGAACTGGGCCACCAGGCTACCGGCGCCCGGGTTAATGACCGTATGGTGAGCTTTACCTACCAGCTCCAGAACGGTGACCGGGTGGACATAATGCGCACCAGGGCCTCAAAGGGGCCAAGCCGTGACTGGCTCAACCCCGCCCTGGGCCATGTAGCCACCAGCCACGCCCGGGAGAAAATACGCCAGTGGTTCAAGCACCAGCAGCGCCAAGAGAATGTGGAGCGGGGCCGGGAGGTGGTGGACCGCGAGCTGCGCCGCCTGGGCCTGGGGTCGATAAGCTATGATGACCTGGCCAAAGCCTTCGGCGTCGACCAGGTTGATGAGTTCCTGGCTACAGTGGGATACGGGGGTATCACAGCTCACCAGATTGCCCACCAGATTGCTCCGCCACCACCACAACCACCGCCAGCGCCTGCACCTCAATCTCAACCCATGCCCACCCAGATTCAGGCCACCGGTGTCAGCAACCTGCTCACCCGCATAGCCGGCTGTTGCCGCCCCCTGCCGGGGGACTCCATAGTGGGCTATGTTACCCGTGCCAAAGGCATCAGCATCCACCGCCAGAACTGCCCCGGCATACTCCACGAAAAGGAGACAGACAGGCTCCTCCCCGTAGAGTGGGGACGGGAGGAGATGCTTTACCCTGCCGTGCTATCTATCCGGGCCTGGGACAGAGTGGGTTTGCTTAGGGACATCGGTGCCCTCATGGCTGAGGAAGAGGTCAACATCCAGGAAATCAAGGCCAGCGACCAGAAAGACGGAACGGCCCTGATAAAGCTGACCATAAAGGCCCGTAACCTGGCGCACCTCAGCCGGTTATTGGCCCGGTTAGAGGGCATCCGGGGTATAATCAGCACAATCAGGGGCGGCAGCGCCCCACATCAGGAAAGGAGATAACCTATTGGGTACCAAATCAGCCATCAGGGCTGCCCGTAAGGCACAAAGGCGTCGGGGGCTCACCCGCTCCATACAGAGTCAGGTCAAGAACTCAGTCGCCCAAGCCCACCAGCTACTGGCTGCGGGGAATGCCGCTGCCGCAGAGGCAGTTCAGGAGGCGGTGCGCACTCTGGACAAGGCCAGCGGCAAGGGCATAATCCACCCCAATACGGCTGGCCGCCACAAGTCATCCCTGGTCAGAGAGCTGAACCTGAAGCCAGGGGCTAAATAACGCCTTCCGAAGATAGCCCCTCTATTTCTCTAGCGGAAAGGCCCAGCAGGCTGCTGTAGACCTCATCATTGTGCTGCCCCACCGTGGGGGCGGGGCGCTCAATGCGGCCGGGGGTCTTTGACATACGGATGGCGACCCTGGGATGGGACACCGGCCCCACCCCCGGCACCTCCAGCTTGGTAAACAGTTGCCTGGCATGGATGTGCGGGTCTTTAAACGCCTCCGGGATGGTATTCACCCGTCCACACGGGATGCGGGCCTTTCCCATCTGCTCGAAAACATCCTCCCGGGAACGCTGCCCAATCCACTCCTGCACCAGGGGCCCGACGATGTCCCGGTTGCGGTACCTGGCTTCATCATCCGCAAACCTAGGGTCGTCCTTGAACTCGGGATGGCCTATAAGGTCTACCATACGGTTCCACAGCGGATCGCTCAGCGCCGCCATTATCACCATGCCGTCCTTGGCATAGAAAGTATCGGAGAATGAATAGTAGCCAGTATTTCCCAGTTTGGGGCGTACCTGGTCCAGTATTTCGTACTCAGCCATCGTGCCCGGGAAAGCGGCGTAGGACACGGCGGTATCCAGCAGGGCCATCTCCACCTGCTGCCCCTTCCCGGTCTTGGTTCGGTGCAGAATGGCCAGCACGGTGGCCAGGGCGGCATGCAAAGCAGTACTCATATCCACATAGGCTACCTGCGAACGGGTATGAGGGCTATCGGGAAAGCCAGTGAAGCTCATGGAGCCGGATTCAGCCTGGGCGATGTGGTCAAAACCAAGCCTGTGGGCATATGGGCCATCCTTCCCAAAGGCGGATACCGTGGTCAGAATAATGTTGGGGTTTATCTCACTGAGGTCTTCATAGCTGAAACCCAGCTTCTTCTTAACCGGAGGGCTGAAATTTTCCACCACGACATCGGCCTTCTTGACCAGCTCCCTGAACAACTCTTTACCCCTGGGTTTGTTCAGATCCAGAGTTATGCCCCTCTTGTTGCGGCTCATCATCAAGAAGCGGAAGTTTTGCCCATTGGGAGCAAAGGGGCCTTGCTGCCGATCCTCGGCCCCACCGGGGGTCTCTATTCGAATGACTTCGGCCCCCATCTCAGCCATGATGGTGCTGCACCAAGGGCCGGCGATGTACCTGGCGAAGTCCAGCACAAGAATCCCATCAAGAACTCGCTCCACGGCACGCCTCCTGAACTTTTGGCCCGATTGTAGCCCATGACTCACTTGGAGTCAAGATCCATCATATTCATCGCACCGGAACCACCTCAGTTGACATTTGACAGCCAGCCCCGGCGGCAATAAAATACTATTTTCAGGGGCTATGGCTCTGAAGCTAATTTCTTGTCCCAGCTAATATTTTCCCCCAAGGAGGTAAGGGCGGTATGCCTGTATACGAATATCAGTGCTGCTCCTGTAGGCACTGCTTTGAAATAAAGCGTGGCTTTGGGGATACGGGGCCGGAACCATGCCCCAAGTGCCAGGCCGAGGCCTTGAAGCTGTTCCGGCCGGTGCCAATCATATACAAAGGCAGCGGTTTCTATTCCACAGACCACCGCCCCTCAGGATGGAAGGGTGAGGACTCCAAAGAGAAGTCCGCTGAGAAGGTTGAAGCCAAGAAAGAAGACAAGGCCGAAGCCAAATCAGACAAGGCCGAGACCAAAACCGAAGCCAGGAAAGAAGACAAGGCCGAAGCCAAGAGCAAGTAGCCCGTGCGTGCGCTGGTGCAGAGGGTAAGCCGGGCCTCCGTCACCATTGGGGGCCAGGGGGTCGGTCAGATAGGGCCGGGCCTGGTGATACTCCTGGGGGTGGCTCAAGGGGACACCCCGCGTGACGCCCACCTCCTGGCGCAGAAGGTGGCCCACCTGAGGATATTCCCTGACCGGGAGGGCCGCTTCCATTTTTCGCTACTGGACACCGGCGGCCAGACCCTAACCGTAAGCCAGTTCACACTGCTGGCTGATACCCGGAAAGGAAGACGGCCCAGCTTCACCGATGCCGCCCCGCCAGACCAGGCAAAGGCGCTATACGAGCAATTTGTGGGCGCTCTGGGTGAGTTGGATATAAAGGTTGCCACCGGGCGCTTCCAGGAGCTGATGCAGGTGGAGTTAGTTAACGACGGCCCGGTCACCCTCATGCTGGACACCAGGGACTAACGACCTGCACCCAGCCCTTTGCTAACCTATCATTTGCCGACCGTCACTGCGCCAGACTGCGAACACCCACCCCGATAGTTCTGTCACCGGCCGGGATGGGCTAAAAACAGCTTCCCGCCCGCTCACCTCAGGGTGCTTTCAGCACCCTGAGGTGAGCGGGCGGGAAGCGGCGCTCGGCGGACAGCGTGGTTGCGAATAGTTGCATCTTTGCTCACGATGTTTTATAATGCGGCCCGTGCAACCCGGTAAACTGGCGGAGAACACCATACGCAGCAGCGGCCACCATATGACGCCGCAGCGCCTGGTTATTCTGGAGGTGCTGGAGGGCAGCAACGGCCACACCAGCGCTGAGGAAATTCATTCTCATGTCCGGTCCCGCTACCCCAAACTACATATCTCCACTATTTACCGGGCGTTGGATATGCTCAAGCGGCTGGGCCTGGCAACCGAGACCGACCTGGGAGACGGCAAGCTGCGCTACCACCTCCACGAGAAGGGGTACCACCACCACCTTATCTGTGAGAAGTGCGGCCGGGTGGAGGATATGGATGAGTCCATCTTCACTCCCCTTAAGGCCGCCCTGCGGCGTAAGCACCATTTCCACGCCGATTTGAGACATCTGGCCATCTTCGGACGCTGCCAGGGGTGTGCGTAACTATTCTTGAAACAATATTGCAACTAATCGCAGTTCTTTAACGGTCCTTTGTCGGAAAAGGGGAAGGATGTCCACTATCTGGGAGGTGTTGGCCCTGGGCCTGCTGCTGGGGGTCCGACACGCTTTTGATGCCGACCACCTGGTGGCGGTGACCACCATCGTTAGCGAGTACCGCAACCCGCTACGGGCCATATGGGTGGGTATCTCCTGGGGCCTGGGCCACACCACCACCCTGTTGCTGATGGGCATCGCCCTCCTCCTGCTGAAACTCCGCCTGCCGGAAGGGCTGGCCCTTTTCTTCGAGTTCATGGTGGGTCTGGTGCTGGTTCTGCTGGGAATACAGATATTCTGGGGTTTTCGCCGCCGGCGGGTCCACATCCACCCTCACCACGGCTCAGAGCCTCATGTCCACTTTCACTCCCATGCCCAGGCCCAGGAGCACGGGCACCACACCTCACACCAGAGGGGAAACCTGGGGAAGCTCCTCATCGCCGGAATCGTTCCCAGGGAACATCCCACTACCCCTTCCAGCGCCCTAAAGCCCTTCTTCCGGGTCAGGTCATATGTGGTGGGCACCGTCCACGGGCTGGCCGGCAGCGCTGCCCTCATGCTGCTGGTGCTGGCCGGTCTGAAATCCACACTGACGGGGGTGCTCTACATCCTGGTCTTCGGCCTGGGCTCGGTGGTCAGCATGGGGCTCATATCAATCTTCATCAGTCTCCCCTTCTCCGCCTCCTCACGGCTGCCCCGCCTCAACCTTCTGGTACAGGTCTCCGCCGGCACCTTTAGCATCCTCTTCGGTCTTTTCCTGATGTACCAAATAGGGATTGTGGAGGGGTTGCTATCAACAGACTAAGTACCTGCTTGCAGAAATAAGCGTGGGTATGTTTTGCAGGGTCAGACCCTTCGCTACGCTCAGGGTGACAGAGGT
>JASLQE010000213.1 GCA_030744635.1 Dehalococcoidia bacterium
CTGCTGACCTATCCTTATCTGGGCCTGATGTTTGTAGTAATCATGTTTGATGTAGGAGTTATTTAAACTATGTGGCAGTCTGCTGGCAATGTGCACCACACCACAATACTGGCGGTGAGGCGGGGGGATGAGGTGGCCATAGCCGGGGACGGACAGGTGACGGTCCACGATACTGTCCTGAAGGGCTCCGCCACCAAGGTGCGCACGCTATACGAGGGCAAGGTGTTGGCCGGCTTCGCCGGGTCGGTAGCCGATGCCCTGACACTTTTTGAGCGTTTCGAGGGCCAGTTGGAGAAGAACACCGGGCAGCTACGCAAGGCGGCGGTGGAGCTGGCCAAGCAGTGGCGGACCGACCGGGCCCTGCGCCGCCTAGAGGCCTGGCTGGTGGTGGCCGACCCAGAGGCCATTCTGGTGGTCTCCGGGGAGGGCGATGTGATTGAGCCTGATGATGATGTAGTGGGCATTGGCTCCGGGGGCGGTTTTGCCCTCTCCGCCGCCAGGGCTTTGCTGGCCCACACCCCCTTCTCCGCTACGGAGGTGGCCCGTATCAGTATGGAGATTGCGGCCGATGTCTGCGTCTACACCAACCGCCGCATCACTATTGCCAGCATCAAGAAGGGTGAGGAGGCAACCGTGACCCCAACCGGGGATGGTGGTCTCGCTTAGGCTGGAGGCTACCTGTCACCACACCGGGGCACGGGCCGGGGAGCTTGTCACCCCCCACGGCACCATACCCACCCCGGCCTTCGCCCCCGTGGCCAGCATCGGTGTGGTGAAGACCCTTTCCCCGAAGGAGCTGAAAGGGGTGGGGGTGGGAGTCCTGCTGGCCAACGCCTACCACCTGATGCTCCGACCGGGGCTGGAGGTCATCTCCGCCCTGGGAGGACTGCACCGCTTCATGGCCTGGGACGGCCCCGTCGTTACCGATAGCGGCGGGTACCAGGTGTTCAGCCTGGCCCGGTTGGTGAGAGTGGGCGAGGAGGGGGTGCTGTTCCGTTCCCATATTGACGGCAGCCAGCAATCGCTATCACCGGAAGCGGCGGTGGCCCTCCAGGAGGGCCTGGGGGCGGACATTATGATGGTCCTGGACCAGCCCACTCCATACGGTGCGGGCCGCGATGCGGTCGCAACGGCGGCACAGCGCACGGGGCGTTGGGCGGAACGCTGCCTGGGTGCTCGCCAGGGGCGGGGGGAGCTTTGGGCGATTGTCCAGGGCGGCACCTTCACCGACCTGCGGCGGGAATCGGCTTCGCACATGGCATCCCTGGGGTTTCCAGGGTATGCCATAGGGGGCCTGAGCCTGGGGGAGTCCCGGGAGGTGATGTGGGGTATGGTGGAGGCATCGGTGGCTCCCCTGCCGCCCGCCTCACCTCGCTACCTGATGGGTGTGGGCTCCCCGGAGGAGTTGGTGGAGGCGGTGGCACGGGGGGTGGACCTCCTGGATAGCGCCCTGCCC
Organism: Dehalococcoidia bacterium; assembly: GCA_030744635.1. Taxonomy (GTDB): domain Bacteria; phylum Chloroflexota; class Dehalococcoidia; order JACVQG01; family JAHKAY01; genus JASLQE01. Next base: position 1,457 of record JASLQE010000213.1, read on the forward strand.
ACGCGTATCGCCCGTAACGGCTCCCTGTTCACCCGGCGGGGCCGCATCAATATCACCAACTCCCGTTTCCAGGGCCGGGAGTCACCGGTGGAGGATGGTTGCCCGTGCTATCTTTGCCGTACTTACTCCGCCGCCTACCTCAGCCACCTCTTCCGTACCGGCGAGACCCTGGGGCTGAGACTGGCCACCCTCCACAACCTGACCTTTCTGCAGCGGCTGATGGCAGAGATGAGGATGGTCATCCAGGATGGTGGCTTCTCCCGCTTCAGGGAAGGGTTCCTGGCCGGATACCGGCCCACCGATGAGGCGGTAAGACTGGCACGCCGCAGGCGGGCGGGTAAGGGGGAGTGATAATGTTCGTCAAGCGGTACCAGAGGGGAGTGATCTGTGGAAAGGGCTGAGTTCGAGTCCCTGGTGGAACAGGCCCTGTCGGCGCTGCCTCAGGAGCTCCAGGAGAGCATAGAGAATGTGGCTGTGGTGGTGGAGGACTGGCCCAGCCGCAGCCAGCTACGGGATGCCGGGATAGGGCGGAGGGAAGGGCTGCTGGGCCTCTACGAGGGGATACCCCACACCGAACGCGGGGTGAACTACAACCTGGTAGCGCCGGACCGCATCACCCTTTTCCAGAGGCCCATAGAGCTTTTCTGCCGCAGCCGTGAGGAAGTGGTAGAAGAGATAGGCCGGGTGGTGCGCCATGAACTGGCCCACCACTTCGGTATCTCCGATGCTACCCTTGACGAGATTGAAGGAGAGTAGAGCTATCCCCCGGCGATGGCGGGGACGATGCTTACCTCGTCGCCGGCCTTGAGGGGGGTATCCATCTCCTGTAGGAAGCGGATGTCCTCGCCGTTGACATAAATATTGACGAACTGCTGCACCTGGCCCTGCTGGTCCATGAGCCGTTCCTTCATGCCGGGGAACTGGCTCTCCAGCCCATCCAGGCACTGGGCCAGGGTGGACGCCTCTACATCCACCAGGGTCTGATTAGCGGTGAGACGGCGCAGCGGCGCCGGAATCCTTACCTTAACTGCCATGTGATGCCTGCTCCTTAGCTTAGCCTTCTACTACATCGCCGCCCACGGGGTCCACGCGGACCCCCTTGGTGGCGACCCATTCTAGGCCCTTGTCAATGTCCTCTTCTTTCCCCTCCACCTCCAGCACCACCCAGCCCCGGTCCTCGGCCACATCCGCCCGGCGGATGTTGGTCACCACACGGAACTGCTGGGCCAGGTGGTATATGACCGGTTCGGTCACCAGGTCCGGGGGAAAGGTGAACATAACCCTTTTCTTAGCCATGGTCTGTCCTCCCTGTGTCTTTCGGGGGCGGTGTCCAGAAGGCTCTCTCCCCCACCTCCTGCTCGAAGGAGGTCACGGTGGGGTCAACGGTGATGGGAGGGGCCACCTTTTCCTGCACCGCTTCTATGGTCTTTAGGCCGGAAGCGGTGATAAGGGCCACCGTCAACTCATCCGGCTTGATGGCCCCCTGAGCGGCCAACCTCTTGAGACTGGCCACCGTGACGCCACCGGCCGTCTCGGCAAAGACACCCTCGGTCTCCGCCAGTAGCTTCATGCCGTCCACTATTTCATCATCGGACACCGCCACCGCCCTGCCTCCGGACTCCCGCAGGATATTCAGTACGAAGAAGCCGTCGGCGGGGTTGCCAATGGCCAGGGACTTGGCGATGGTATCCGGTTTTACGGGGCGGACCGGTTTGCCCGTCTCGAAGGCGGTGGCTATCGGTGAGCATCCCTGGGCCTGGGCGGCGAAGAGGCGGCTGCCTACCCGGCCTATGATGCCTAACTGCGACAACTCGTGCAGCCCTTTCCACACCTTGGTAAGCAGGGAGCCTGAGGCCACGGGCACCACCACGGCGTCCGGTGCTTGCCATCCCAACTGCTCGGCCACCTCGTAGGCCAGGGTCTTGGAGCCTTCGGCATAGTAGGGGCGTATATTAATGTTGACGAAGGCCCAGGGGAAGCGTTCCGCCAGCTCACTGCACAGCCGGTTCACCTGGTCGTAGTTGCCCCGTACCGCCACCAGGATGGGGCCGTAAATGGCGGTGCCCAGAATCTTGCCCTGCTCCAGGTCGTGGGGCACGAAGATGAAGGCCCTCATCCCCGCCCGGGCGGCGTGGGCGGCCACGCTGTTGGCCAGGTTGCCCGTGGAGGCGCAGGCCACCGCCTGGAAGCCGAACTCCCGGGCCTTGCTTACCGCCACCGCTACCACGCGGTCCTTGAAGGACCAGGTGGGGTTCATACAGTCGTTTTTGATGTGTAGGCGCTCCAGGCCCAGGGCGCGGCCCAGGTTGTGCGCCTGGAAAAGGGGCGTGAAACCGGCGTCCATATTGATGGGCTCATCCTCCACGGGGAGGAGTGCCCGGTAGCGCCAGATGTTTTTCGGCCCGGCGGCGATGGACTCCTGGGTGAGGCTCTGGGAGATGGCCTCGTAGTCGTACACAACTTCCAAGGAGCCAAAGCAAAACTCGCACACGAACAGTGGCTCCAGGGGGTACTCCCTCTTGCACTGCCGACAGCGGAGGGACCTGGCGAATGACATTTTAGCGGGCGCTCCCCCCGGGGACGGGGGACCCCAGGGTGTGGAGGCGCTCTACGATGGTCTGGGCGCCTTCAACGATTCCGTCAATCACCTGCTTTACGGTGGGCACATCCCTCACGAGGCCTACCACCTCCCCCACCGATATTATGCCCTTGTCTGTCTCTCCCTCTAAATAGGCCTTGCGGCCCAAGTCTCCCCGCAGAAAGGGGTACAGCTCATCTTCATTGGTGCCCCGGGCCTCCATCTCCATGACGGTCTCCGCCGTAGGATTCCTCAGAGCCCGCATGGGATTGCCCACAGAGCGCTCGATAACCACGGTCTCAATCTCCTGGGCCTTCAGGACGGCCTCCTTCAAGGCGGCGTGTGCAGGACATTCTTGGGTGGCCACGAAGCGGGTGCCCATCAGCACACCTTCAGCCCCCAGCGCCAGGGCGGCTACAAAGCCACGGGCGTCACCGAAGCCTCCGGCGGCTACCACCGGAACACTTAGGCCGTCGGCGGCCAGGGGGGTGAGTATCAGGGAGGTGACATCCTCCCGGCCGGGGTGGCCCGCAGCCTCAAAGCCCAGTATGGTGATGGCGTCCACCCCCACCCTCTCTGCGGTCTTGGCGAAGCGGACGGCGGTGGTCTTGTGCAGCACCTTGATGCCGGAGTCCTTGAACATATTCATATACGGCTCGGGGCTGCGCCCCGCAGTTTCCACCGCCGTTATCCCTTCCTCGGCCACACACTCTATATAGTCCTCAATGGTCACCGTGGCCCGGGGGTGCGTGAAAAGGGTGATGTTAACCCCGATGGGCTTATCGGTGAGGTCTTTGCACTTGCGTATCTCTTGCCGTAGCTCTTCCTTGGTGGGGAAGGTGCCCGCGGTGATGAAGCCCAGCCCGCCGGCGTTGGCTACCGCTGCTACCAGCTCAGCCCGGGACAGGTGCTGTAGCCCCCCCTTGAAGATGGGGTAGCGAATGCCGAACATCTCGGTGATCCTGTTCTGGAACATGGCCCTCCTCGCTTAGCTATTCAAAGCCGCACCAACTGGTGAAGCCCTCTACCGGCTCTCTGTCACGTTCAAAGCTGTTTACCGGGTTGGACCAGTCCGGGTAGCCGAGCGACAGGCCAACTATCAGCAGCTTGGAATCGGGTATGCCAGTGACCTTCCTTATAGCCCCGGGGTACATGATAGGGGCAGCCTGGGGAATGGTGCCCAGGCCATAGTGCTGGGCGGCCAGCATGAGTGTCTGGGCTATCATGCCAGCGTCGAATATGGACCACTCGTTGAGGGAGCGGTCAATGGAGATAAAGATGGCGCCGGGAGCGCCGAACATGCTCTGGTTCTGCAGCCGCCACCACTTCCTCCGCTCTTTGTCCTCCCGTTCAATCTTCAGGGTGTCAAACACTATACGGTAGCCCAGGTTACGACGCCTGGTGAGATAGGGATCGTTGAAGTGCTGCACCAGTATCTCCGGGGCGGGCTCGGTATCGGCCACCGCATCCAGCTCCCGGCGCAACTCTTCCATCTTATCCCCGCCCACCACCGCCAGCTCCCAGGGCTGTACATTCTCCCAGGATGGGCACCAGCGGGTTGCATCTATCAGCTCCTGCAACACATCCCGGGGCACGGGGTCTGTCTTGAAGGCCCGGATGCTGCGCCGGGCCTTTACGGCTTCTATCAAATCCAAGTGCTGGCTACCTCCAGTTTGCTGTATCCGCTATTTAGGTGCTCCGAGCTAAGGCAACCACGGCGTAGGCGATACCCCGCTAACGGTGGGGCCTTCTATGTATGCTCAATATATCATTGGCGTTGTCTAAAGACAAGCAACGGGGGAGTTGTCTAAAGGCAAACAACGGGGGCGTTGTCTAAAGGCAAGCAACGGGCTATAATCCGCAATGGAGTGAGATTTGCTAAGAAGCCATAGCTGTGGAGAGTTAAAAGCGCAGCACATCGGCCGGAGGGTGGCCTTGTGCGGGTGGGTACACCGGCGCCGTGACCACGGCGGTCTGGCCTTTCTGGACCTGCGGGACCGGGACGGTCTGGTGCAGGTGGTGGTCAACCCGCAGACATCGCCAGGCGCTCACGAGGTGGTGGGCCAGGTACGGGCCGAGTTCGTGCTCAGGGTTGAGGGTGAGGTGACACGTCGCCCCGCCGGCACCGAGAACCCCAGACTGTCCACTGGTGAGGTGGAGGTGCTGGTGCAGGGGATGGAGGTGCTCAATCCCTCCCTTACCCCGCCGTTCAGCATAGCCGAGGACCTGGAGGTGGACGAGGCCCTGCGCCTCAAATACCGTTATCTGGACCTGCGCCGCGAGAGGCTGAGGAACAACCTGGTGCTACGCCACCGCGTGGTCAAGTTCATACGCGACTTCCTGGATGCCCGGGGCTTCATAGAAGTAGAGACCCCCATTTTACTGAAGAGCACCCCCGAGGGTGCCCGCGACTACCTGGTGCCCAGCCGCATCTACCCTGGACGGTTCTATGCTTTGCCACAGTCCCCCCAGCAGCTAAAGCAGCTCCTGATGGTGGCCGGAATGGACAAGTATTATCAGATAGCCCGCTGCTTCCGCGATGAGGACCTGCGGGCCGACCGCCAGCTGGAGTTCACCCAGCTTGACCTGGAGATGAGCTTCGTGGACGAAGAGGATATCCTCAGCCTGTTTGAGGAGCTGTTCACCACCATGGTGGAGACGGTCACGCCACACCTCAGGGTCATCAAACCCTTCCCCCGCCTTACCTTTGCCCAAGCGATGGAGCGGTTCGGCACCGATAAACCGGACCTGCGGTACCGTGTGGAGATGGCTTCCCTGGGCGATGTGGTGGCGGAATCCGAGTTCGGCGTATTCCGCACCGCCCTGGCCCAGGGTGGGGTGGTGAGGGGCCTGGCCGCCCCCGGCTGCGCCGCCATATCCCGTAAAGAGGTGGAGGGGTTTTCGGAGCTGGCCCGCTCCCTCGGGGCCAAGGGGATGGTCACCCTGCCGCTGGGTGAGGGAGCAGCTGCCTCCGTGGCTGCAAAATACCTCACCCCCGGTCAGGTGGAGGCCATTGCCGGGAAGCTGGGGGCCGGCGACGGCGACATGCTGATGATGGTGGCTGGGGAGAGGGGGATGGTAGATAGGGTACTGGGTGGCATCAGGCTGGAGGTGGCCCGCCGCCTGGACCTGGCCGACCCATCCCTGATGGCTTTCGCCTATGTGGTGGACTTTCCCCTATTGGAGCGCAGCGCCGATGGGGCGCGGTGGCAGCCTATGCATCACCCCTTCACCGCCCCCATGGAGGAGGATATGCCGCTTCTGGATACCGCCCCGGAGCGGGTGCGCGCCCGGCACTATGACCTGGTGTGCAACGGGGCCGAGCTATCCAGCGGCAGTATCCGCATCCACCAGCGGGAGGTGCAGGAGTGGGTGCTCCGGCTGCTGGGCTACTCCGATGAAGAGATGGAGGAGCGCTTCGGGCAGCTGCTGGAGGCCTTTGACTACGGCGCTCCGCCCCACGGCGGCTTTGCCCCGGGGATTGACCGGCTGGTGATGCTGCTGGCGGGGGAGAGCACCATACGGGAGGTCATCGCCTTCCCCAAGACGCAGAGCGCAACGGACCCCCTTTTCCAGGCACCCGCCACAGTGCCCCAGGAGCTGCTGGATGAGCTTCATCTGAAGGTGGTGGAGGGGGGGGCGGGCGGATAACGGGGCCTGATGCCGTTTTACATCAACCATGAACCACCCACAAGGTATGTAGCTTTGTTAGGATAACAGCTCGCTCAAAGGGACAAACCCCCCTGGCCCCCCGGGGGTTTGGGGGGCATTGCCCCCCAAGTATATCTCTCGGGTGGGTGGATGGTAAGGCCAATCGTTGCCAAGCGGTATCGGTGCTGAGGTTTTTGTTGAAGGGGATACCAGAGGGGCAGGGCCCCTTTGGCGGGGGTTTGGTCCGATGATGCTTCACTCAGCGGACTCCGATGGGTGGAACCCGATCGGAGGGGTGTCCTCCGAAAATAATCTCCGGGTGGGTGGGTGGGGGAAAATAGTTGGTTGACAATATAGAGAAAGTAAGAGAAAAGCCACCCCAGACCCAACGATAGAGGAGGTATCAGGATGGCCCGCATACCGTATGTTGAGAAAGACCGGGCACCGCAGGAGATAGCCGATTTATTCGCTAAAATGGAGACCAACGGTGTCCCCGTGGCGAACATTTGGAAGACCCTGGCCCATGTGCCTCCCACGCTGCTCCATGTGATTCGCATGGGCAATTCCATCCTCACCAGGACCAAGCTGGACCCCAAACTTCGAGAGATGGCCATCCTGCTCACCGCCGAGATTCTGGACTGCGAGTATGAGCGGCGGGCGCATGCCATGTTCGGCAGCGAGATGGGCATGACCGATGAGCAGGTGAGGAATATCAAGGACTTTGAAGGCTCGGCCGCCTTCAGCGATGCCGAGATAGCGGTGCTGCGGTTCAGCAGCGAGGTCGCCCAGGGGGGTAGGGTGAAGGACAAAACATTCTCCACCCTGGCCGGGCACCTGGACGAGGACATGATGGTAGAGCTGGCGCAGACGGTGGGCTTCTATGGGATGCTGGGCCGCATCCTGCTGGCCTTTGAAGTCGACCTCAGCGAGGAAGCCCCCTCATCCTCCTCCCAGATTACCGGCCGCCCCAAGGGGTAACTACAAGCCATATAATGGTACTCGTGGCCTATCTCTTGCCAATATGTTTGGCTACCTTTCGAATACAAGCGATACGAACCGAGCGGCTTCTCCTAAGAATAGACTCATGTCGCAGGTGGACTTATTAGATGGCTTTGGTTATAGTCTTACGGTTGGGGAGGTGGTTAGGACACTGGCGAAGAGTCAGGCT
>JASLQE010000214.1 GCA_030744635.1 Dehalococcoidia bacterium
CCGAGATTCCCCGGTGGCATACAAGCACACAAAGAGAAATTGGAGTCAGAGGGCCATATCGTATTCGCAAAAGGTAAAAGGTTGTTTGTTAAAGACCGGGAAGAGTAAGGCAGCCCCCGACGGCCAGGAGTCCCATGGGGGATTAATAGAACCGGGGGGTATAGGGATAGGTCAAGCCTATGCTACGGTTGAAGAGCCCCCAGTTCCCAGGGAGTAAGACGGCATTGCTAAACCGGAAGTTGAGCTACTGCGTCTTCTATCCTGACCAGGGCCTTATGTAGGTTCTCCATAGAGGCAGCATACGAGAGGCGGAGATAGCCTTCACCGTTCTTGCCGAAGCCAGTACCGGAAAGGGTGGCTACCCCGGCTGTCTCCAGAAGGTAGTCGGCCAACTGACGGCAGTCCATCCCCAATTTACTGACATTTGGGAATACATAGAAAGCGCCCTTGGGCCGGAGGCAGCTTATGCCGGTGATTCCGTTCAGCCCATCCACTATCAGGTCCCTCCGCTGCTTGAATTCGGCCACCATTTTGGCTACGGTTTCCTGAGGACCAGCGAGGGCTTCAACCCCCGCCTGCTGGGTAAAGGCTGGCGTACAGGATACGCTGTTGACTATGAGACGCACCACGGGTTCAACTAAATGTGGAGGCATTACGGCATAGCCCAGCCGCCAGCCCGTCATGGCATATTTCTTGGAGAAGCCGTCCAGCAAGATGGTCCTATCCAGCAGGTCCGGCAGGCTGGCGATGCTGTGGTGCCGGCCTTCATATATGATGCAGCGGTAGACCTCGTCGGACAGCACCACCATGTTGCTGCTGAGGACAATGTCGGCTATGGAACGGATATCCTCCTCTTCAAGTACCCCTCCGGTGGGGTTCTGAGGCGAGTTGATGATAAGGAGCCTGGTGCGGGGGGTTACCTTGGAGCGTAGCTCATCCACATCCAGGCGAAACCCCAACTCTTCCCGTAGTGGAATAGATACCGGTCGGGCGCCGGTAAACCGAATCATTGACTCATAGATGGGGAAACCTGGGTCTGGATATATTGCTTCGTCTCCCTCCTCCAAGAGAGCGAGCATTGAGTAAAACAGTATGGGCTTGGCTCCCGGCGTCACTACAACTCGGCCCGGGTCTACAGATATCCCCCGTGTCCCCACTACCTCCCGAGCAATCTCCTCACGGAGGGAATCCATACCCTGGGCCTTGCAGTAGTGGGTATGGCCCTCCACTATGGCCTCAGCGGCCGCCTGACACACATTTGGGGGGGTGTCAAAATCAG